>JBBSDI010000232.1:0-6223 GCA_038249585.1 Lysobacterales bacterium
CTTGTCGACCGCGAGCATGGTCGCCGCGCCCAGGGTTTCGATCACCGCGCCGCGGCGCACCAGCACATTCACCTGCGCCAGTCGCCAAGCGCCCAGCGCCATGAACACCGCCAGCGCCATCGGAAACTCTTCCGGCAGCATTGCCATGGCCAGTGCGATGCCGGACAGCGCAGCCTGCACCCAATCGCCGTTGCGGCTGCCCAACAGCAGCACCAGGCCCACGCTGACCAGCACTGCGAACACCCCGAACAGGCGCACCAGGCGACCGACCAGCTTCTGCAACAGGGTCGGTTCGAGTTCGATCGCGGCCAGCGATGCACCGATCCGACCCGACGCGGTGGCCAGTCCGGTGGCCATCACCTCGGCCACGCCACTACCGCGAACCACCAGGGTGCCGGCGAAGGCGAACGGCTGATCCTCGCCGCCGGGAGCGGCATCCGCAGGCCACCGGTCCGCGGCAGTCGCGAGCTTGCGTACAGGCACCGCTTCGCCGGTGAGCAGCGACTCGTCGACCTGCAGCGCGTCGGCCCGCAGCAGCAATGCATCGGCAGCGATCCGCTCGCCTTCGTCGATGAGCAGCAGATCGCCCGGCACCACCTCGCGGGCCGGGATCCGACGCTCGCTACCCTCGCGCAGGACGCGGGCGGTTGGCGCGCCGATCGCGCGCAGCGCGTCGAGTGCGCGTTCGCTGCGGTTCTCCTGCACGACCACCAGGGTGACGGTGAGCGCAGCGAATACGGCCAGCAGCGCGCCTTCTGCGGGATCGCCAACGGCCAAATAGATCGATGCGGCCAGCACCAGCAGCAGGAACATCGGCTCGCGCAGCACCGACAGCAGGATTCGCCATGGTCCGCGGCGCTTTGTCTTCGGCAGCTCGTTGTAGCCGAACTGCGCGAGGCAGGCGGCGGTCTCGCCGGCGCTCAGTCCGCTCGCTGCCGTAGTCGCACCACGCGGCGTGTCCATGGCCCAGTATGCGCCATCCAGATTGCAGCTAATTCGCCGCGCGCGAGGCGCTGCCGATACAATGGCGCGGTCATGAGCGCCGCGCTTTCGCCATGGCGCCTGTGCGTAGCCCCGATGATGGACTGGACCGACCGCCACTGCCGGTTCTTCCACCGTCGCCTGAGCCCGCATGCGCGCCTGTACACCGAGATGGTCCACGCGCATGCGGTGCGTCGTGGCGATCGCGCGCGCCTGCTCGATTTCGATCCGAGCGAGCATCCGCTGGCGCTGCAGTTGGGCGGCAGCGAACCGGCCGCGCTGGCCGAGGCCGCGCGCATCGGTGCCGACTTCGGCTATGACGAGATCAACCTCAACGTCGGCTGTCCATCGGATCGGGTGCAGGCCGGGCGCTTCGGTGCCTGCCTGATGCGCGAACCCGCGCTGGTTGCCGATTGCGTGGCCGCGATGCGCGCGGTGGTCGACATACCGGTGACGGTCAAATGCCGGATCGGCGTCGATGACCAGGACGAAGACGCAGCGCTGCAGCACTTCATCGACAGCGTCGCCGCAGCCGGCTGCAGCGTGTTCATCGTGCACGCGCGCAAGGCGTGGCTGAAAGGCCTCTCGCCGAAGGAAAACCGCGAGGTGCCGCCGCTGAACTATGCGCGCGTGCAGCGCCTGTGCGGCGAGCGGCCAGCGCTGACCATCGTGCTCAACGGCGGCATCGTGAGCGCGTCCGACAGCATCGCGCATCTAGACACCTTCGACGGCGTGATGCTCGGCCGCAGCGCGTATCACGAACCGTGGATCCTCGCCGAGCTCGATCACGCGCTGTGGGGCACGGGACTGCCGGCGCGGCGCGCCGTGCTCGACGCGCTCGCACCGTACGCCCACGATCTGGTCGCCGGCGGCCAGCGCCTGCATCACCTGACTCGCCATCTGGTCGGACTGTTCCAGGGCGAATGGGGCGCGCGCGCCTGGCGACGCGTGCTCAGCGAGCAGGGCAATCGTGCCGGCGCCGACTGGGACGTCGTGCTACAGGCACTCGCGGCGATGGCAGAAGGGGGCGGTCGCGCGGCGGCATGAAGCGTGCCGACCGGCGCGGCGCTGACTGCCGCCGGCCGCATCCCGTCGCACGCCGCGGACACTACAATCGCGGCATGCCAACCACGACCCAGATCCTGCGCAGCGCAGCCGCATTCGCCGCAGCGCCGCGTCCAGCGGCCGCGCATCCGGCCACAGCACGGGCGGTGCTGTTGGTCGAACCGACCGGATTCCGCCTGTCCGGCGAGACGGCCAGCGACAACGCCTACATGGACCTCGCCGTGCGCGCCGACCCCGAGCGCGCGCTCGCCCAGCACCGCGTGCTGGCGCAGTCAGTGCGCCGCCACGGCGGCCTGCCGGTCAGCACCTTCGCCGGCGATCCCGGCTCGCCCGATGCGGTGTTTTGCAACAACGTATTCGGCACCGCGCCCGGGCGACTGGTGATCGGCGCGATGCGCCACCCGGAGCGCCAGCGCGAAAGCCATCGCGGCGACATCGCCGACTGGCTGCGCGCGCAGGGCAGAGTCGAATGGCGTATCGACAATGATCCCGCTGCGGTCGCGGAGCTGACCGGACCATTGGTCATCGATCGTGCGCGCAGGATCGGTTTCCATGGCCTGACGGAGCGCTGCAACCTCGCCGGTGCGCAGGCGATGCACGCGGCTTTCGACCTGGCACTCAGCTACGCATTCCCACTGGCAGCAGGCGAGTACCACACCAATGTCGTGATGGCGGTGTTGGCCGGACGCGCGCTGGTGCTGCATGAAGCCTCGGTCGGCGCCGAGGTCGGTGCGGCGATCGCAGCGCTCTATGCGCCGCACGTGCTGCTGCTCGACGACGAAGAGAAAGCCGGCTTCGTCGGCAACTGCATCGCCCTGAGGCCCGACAGCGTGTGGATGAGCGCATGCGCCGAACGCGCGCTGTCGCCGCGCAACCGCATGCTGCTGCGCACGGCAGGGTTCACCATCCACACAGTCGAGATCGACGAGATCGAAAAAGCGGGTGGCTCCCTGCGCTGCTGCGTGGCCGAGATCTACTGAGCGCGCGCGAGGGCAGGTTTGCCCGCGGCCCCCGGCCAAACTAACCTGCCGTCATGAATCAGCCTGGCAGCGTGAGTTTCGGCCTGGATGCCGTGGTCGTCGCGGTCGATGCCGAGGCACCGCGCGTGCTGACGGTGCCCACCGCCGACGGTCTGCCGGGTCTGCCCACGGGGCCGCTGGACCTGATCCGGCAGCATACGCTGGAACGCGGCGTGCGCGAGTGGGTGCACACGCAGGCGGGCCTTGCGCTGGGTCACGTCGAGCAGCTGTACACCTTCGGCGATCGCTTCCGCGATCCGCGCGAGATCGAAGGTGGGGTGCGCATGATTTCTGCGGCGTACCTGGCGCTGGTGCGCGCAGAACAGCTGGCGCCCGGCACCGACGCGCAGTTCCTGTCCTGGTACGCGCTGCTGCCGTGGGAGGAGTGGCGCGACGGCCGCCCGCTGCTGATCGATCGCGAGATCCGGCCACCGCTGCTGCGCTGGGCGGCCAAGCACGCAGGGCGCCGCGAGCGCGTGCAGCTGACCTTCGGCCTCGACGGCGCGCCGTGGGACCCGGAACAAACGCTCGAGCGCTATGAACTGCTATGGGAAGCGGGCCTCGTCGACGAGGCCCGTCGCGGCGAACAGCGGCCCGGCGTTGGGTGCCCGCTGGCGCTCGACCATCGGCGCATGGTCGCGCAGGCGCTGGGCCGCTTGCGCGGCAAGGTGCGTTACCGACCCGTGGTGTTCGAACTATTGCCGACCGAGTTCACCTTGCTGCATGCGCAGCGCGTGGTCGAGTCGATCGCCGGCAGTCGCCTGCACAAGCAGAATTTCCGGCGCCTGATGGAAGATGGCGGGCTGGTAGAGCGTACCGGCCGGATCGAACATTCGGGACGCGGCAGACCGGCTGAACTGTTCTGCTTCCGCCGCGAGGTGTTGCGCGAGCGTCCCGCGCCCGGAATCCAGCTTCCGGGTGCACGCTGGGAGCGTTGAATCCGCAGCGGATGCGCTTGGGTGCCGAACGGATTCATTCGCGCGACGAGTGGCGGGGACACCGTTCGAAGCGTGCGCTGACGCACGCTTGTGCCACGCCGCTGCTACGCAAAGCACACGGTATCTCCACGGCGATGCGACGCCGCGCTGACGGCTGCTCAACGCGATTCCGACGCCCTGTGCACACCTGCGCGACAACTGTGCTGCGTGAAATCGGCCCGCACAATTTCGCAACCGCTCGTTGACGCTCGCGCCGTTGAAGTGCGTGCCGCGGGATTGCACCGCGCCACGTCACGCAAGGAGAAAACAATGAACACGACAATCAGGATTTTCGGGGGGCTGCTGCTGGCCGTATTGCTGCCATCGATCGCAAACGCACAGGTCCGCGCGCAGGTAGGTCACCTGGCACCGTTCGCCAATACGCTCAACGGCACTTCGGTCACCGTGCGGGTCAACGGCCAGCCGGCGATCCAGAACTTCCGCTTCGGCGATGTCACCAACGGCTATGTGAACCTCGGCCCGGCCGGCAACTACTTGGTCGAGGTCCTGCCCACCGGCAGCTCGACGGTGGCCATCACTGCCACCTTGAACAACCTCGCCGCCGGCGATTACACCCTGCTTGCGATCGGCAACGGCACCCTGCAGCCGCTGTCGCTGCTGGCATTGAGCGATGACAACACGGCGCCGGCGGCCGGACAGGTCAAGGTCCGCGTGGTGCACGCAGCGCCGTTCGGCGCGACCGATGCGGCCACTGCGGTGTCGATCCGCACCGACGCCGGCGACGTGGTCGGCGGACTTTCCAGCGTGCCGTTCCGTGGTGCCAGCCCGTTCCTCGCGCTGCCGGCAGCTACCTATGACCTGAAGGTTGCCACGCCCGATGGCCGCACCAACCTGATCGATCTGGTGCCGGTCAACCTGACTGCCGGCACCATCATCACGGTGGCCGCGGTGGGTGATGGCGTCAATCAGCCGCTCGGCTTCGTGGCATTGCCGGGCGGTCGCCTGAATACCGAGACGCCGGTCGGCGTGCGCGGCAACGGCCACTGGTTCGATCCGGCCACCAACGGGCAGGGTCTGTCGCTGTTCGCAGTGCCCGGTTCCAACGGCCTCGTCGGCACCTGGTACACCTACGCGCCCAGCGGCGGCGCGCAGCGTTGGTACACGTTGCAGTCGAGCAACTTCGATGGCACCACGGCCACGTTTACCGTGCGCTCCACCCAGGGCGGCGCGCTCGGCCTGCCTGGCGGCGTGCAGATCACCGATGTCGGCACCGCGTCGTTCACGTTGTCCTCGACCACGCAGGCCACGTTCAGCTGGACGATCGGGACTGCGACCGGAACCTCCAACCTGATCAATCTGGTGCCGCCGCAGTAAATCCTGCTGCGCGCAAGTCAACGGTGCCGGCGGCGATGTGCTGCCGGCACCGCTCAGAAGATGATGTTGACCATCACCAGCACGATCACCACGTAGCCCAACGACAGCGGGCCGCCGACCCGCCACAGATCGATCCCGCGATAGCCGGCAGGCCCGGCGATGATCGCCATCACCGGATTCGACAGCGAGACGAAGTTGTTCGACGCGCTCAGTGCCACGATCACCGCGAACTGGGTCGGATTGAGGTTCGCTGCCAGCGCGAGATTCACCGCCAGCGGCACCATTACCACTGTTGCACCGACGTTGGACATCACCTGCGCGAAGAAGGTCGTCAACACTGCGATCGCCAGCTGCAGGATCAGCGGATGCACCTCGCCGATGGTGCGCAGCAGTTCCTGCGCGATCCACGCTGCAGCGCCGGTGGAATCGGTCGCCCAGCCGAGCGGAATCAGGCACGCCATCAGGAATATGGTCTTCCAGCCGACCGCCTTGTACGCCTCGTCCATGCTCAACACGCCCGTGAGCAGCATGCCGACCGCACCGGTCATCAGCGCCACCGGCAGCTTCAGATCGGAAAACAGCGCCAGCGCAATCGCCAGCGCGAAGAAGAACAGCGCGTGCCAGATGCGGTGGGTGCGCTCTTCGTCCTTCGGATAGTCGGTCACCACCACGAAGTCGCGATCTTCCGCTGCCTGCGCGAGGTCTTTCCAGAAACCGTGGAAGACCAGGGTGTCGCCGGTGCGCACCTGCACCTGGCGGATATCGTCGCGGAAGATCTTGGTGCCGCGATTGATCGCCAGTACCGAGATGTTGCTGCGCTTGCGCAGGCGCAGGTCGCCGACCTTC
>JBBSDI010000233.1:0-6209 GCA_038249585.1 Lysobacterales bacterium
GTGTCGGTGAAACCGCTCTTGATGCCGGCTTGCGTCTCCACCCACACTTCGTGGTGGCGGCGCACCAGATCGGCGCACGCGGCGGGCACCAGGGCTACACGGCCCTCGAGGGTCTTGGTTTCGCGCGGTACACCGATACGCATGCGTCAGTCTCCGGAAAACAAAACGCCGCGTGTGCGGCGCCTTGGAACTGTTGTGCAGCCGCTGCGCGGCCTGGCTTGGGCTGCCTTGAATCTGCAGCGCTTGCGCCCCATCCTGACGTCCCGGACGCAGCCCGTCCGGCCCCGCATCCATCTCGGAAAGTATACATGAGCAAGCACGCCCCCCTTCTGATCCTGGGCTCGGGTCCGGCCGGCTACACCGCTGCGGTGTATGCCGCGCGCGCCAATCTCAAGCCCGTGATGGTGACCGGACTGGAACAGGGCGGACAGCTGATGACCACCACCGAGGTCGACAACTGGCCGGGCGACGTGGAAGGCCTGATGGGACCGGACCTGATGGAGCGCATGAAGCGGCACGCCGAGCGCTTCCATACCGAACTGGTGTTCGACCAGATCATCGAGGTCGATCTGGCGCAGCGGCCGTTCCGCATCAAGGGCGATACCGGCAGCTATACCTGCGATGCGCTGATCATCACCACCGGTGCGAGCGCGAAGTACCTGGGCATCGAATCGGAAACGAAGTTCCGCGGACGCGGCGTATCGGCGTGTGCGACCTGCGACGGGTTCTTCTATCGCGACCAGGACGTCGCAGTGATCGGCGGCGGCAATACCGCGGTCGAAGAAGCGCTGTACCTGTCCAACATCTGCCGCAAGGTGACCCTGGTCCACCGCCGCGATCGCCTGAAGTCGGAGAAGATCCTGCAGGACAAACTGTTCGAACGCGAACGCCAGGGCAAGGTCGAGATCGTTTGGAACCACGCGGTCGAGGAAGTGCTGGGCGACGATTCCGGGGTGACGGGCGTGCGCATCGTGTCCACACTGGATGGCAGCAAGCGCGATCTGGCGGTCAACGGCGCGTTCATCGCGATCGGCCACACGCCAAACACCGGCATCTTCGAGGGCCAACTGGAGATGAAGAACGGCTACATCAAGATCCGCAGCGGGATCGAGGGTGGCGCTACGGCGACCAGCGTGCCGGGCGTGTTCGCCGCCGGCGACGTGGCCGACCAGATCTATCGCCAGGCGATCACCTCGGCGGGCTTCGGCTGCATGGCAGCACTCGATGCGGAGAAGTTCCTCGACGCGCATTGAGGCTGCCCGATGGGCGCATTGCTCACGCGGGTGCTGCCGTCCATCGAGGCCGGTGCGGGCGATGCGTGGGACACGCTCGACACTGCGGGCAATCCCTTCGTATCGCGCGCTTTTCTCGGCGGACTGGAAGACACCGGCTGCCTGCGCGCTGAACTGGGCTGGCGCGCCCATCATGTCTCGCTGTGGCGCGATGGCGCGCTCATCGCCGCCGCACCCGCCTATCGCAAGCTCAATTCGCATGGCGAATTCGTGTTCGACCACAGCTGGGCCGATGCGCACGAGCGCAGCGGGCTACGCTATTACCCCAAGATTCTCAGCGCGGTGCCCTACTCGCCGGTCAACGGACCGCGCCTGCTGCTGGCATCCGGCGAGCCGGCGCAGACGCGCATCGCGCTTGCGCAGGCGCTGCGCGACGATGCGCAGGCGCGCGGCTGGTCCGGCGCACACGTGAACTTCTGCACGCCGCACGATGACGCAGCCCTCGGCAGCGACGGCTGGCTGCAGCGCCACGACGTGCAGTTCCACTGGCGCAATGCCGGCTATGCGGGCTTCGACGACTTCCTTGCAGCACTCAACGCCAAAAGGCGCAAGGAGATTCGCCGCGAGCGCGCGCGCGTTGCGACCGATGGCTGGGTGTTTACCGCGCGCAGCGGTCGCTCGCTCGATGACGACGAGATCGCGCGCATCCATGCGCTGTACGTCGGCACCTTCGTCGACAAGGGCAACTATCCGGCATTGACCGCCGATTTCTTCCGCGTGCTGGCCCGGCAGGCAGCCGATCCGCTGGTCGCCCTGCTCGGCTACCGCGAGGGCCGACTCGACGCGATGGCGCTGTGCCTGCGCTCGCCGGACACTCTCTACGGCCGCTACTGGGGCGCCGATGATCCCACGCCGGGGCTGCATTTCGAGGCCTGCTACTACCAGGGCATCGACTGGTGCATCGCCAACGGCATCGATCGCTTCGAACCGGGCGCTCAGGGCGAGCACAAGATCGCGCGCGGCTTCCTGCCGGTGCAGACCACCTCATGGCACTGGATCGCAGACCCGCGCCTGCGCGATGCGATTGACCGCTCGCTCGCGCGCGAGCGGCTGGCCATCGCCGACTATGCGCGCGCGGCCACCGCGCACTCGCCGTTCGCGAACCGCGAGCCGTGAACCTGCGCCTGCCGTGGCTGGGCGATGCGGCCGATGCGCCGTTTCCCGCACCCGCCAGCGCGCGGCGCCATCCCAACGGATTGCTCGCCGCTGGCGGCGATCTGAGCGTGCCACGGCTGCTGGCAGCGTATCGCAGCGGAATCTTTCCATGGTACGGACCCGGTGAGCCGATCCTGTGGTGGAGCCCCGACCCGCGCTGCGTATTCCACACCACGCGCATGCACCTGCCGCGCAGACTCGCACGCACGCTTGCCGCGAGCACGTGGCAAGTCGTCGCCGACACCCGGTTTGCCGACGTGATCGACGCCTGCGCCGCACCCCGCGAGGCACATGCCGGGACCTGGATCGTGCCCGAGATGCGCAACGCCTACATCGCCCTGCACGAGGCCGGATTCGCGCACAGCATCGAGGTGCTCGACGGCACCGAGCTGGTCGGCGGACTTTACGGGGTGTCGCTGGGCCGCGTGTTCTTCGCCGAGTCGATGTTCAGCGCGTGCAGCGCGGGCTCCAAGGCAGCCCTGCTGGGTCTGGCCACCCGGCTGCGCGAATGGGGCTGGCCCCTGATCGATGCGCAGGTGCCCTCGCCGCACCTGTACACGCTCGGCGCGCAGATGCTGGCCCGCGAAGCCTTCCTGCAGCAGTTGCCGCAGTTGCTCGACGGATCGGCGCCGGCCGGGCACTGGCGCCAGCGCTTCGGCACTCTCGCAGTCGAGCGCATCGGACGCCCGATTCCAGCCGCTTGAGCCCATTTGTGCCGGTTTGCTTTCGCCCACCACGGGAACGTGGGAGAATCCCGCGCCCTTGGCGATCCCCGCCGCAGCCAGATAAAGATGTCAAAAGACGACCAGCTAGAGATGGAAGGCACCATCCTCGAGACGCTCCCGAACACCATGTTCCGGGTCAAGCTCGAGAATGGCCACGTGATCACCGCCCATATCTCCGGGCGCATGCGCAAGAACTACATCCGCATCCTCACCGGCGACAAGGTGAAGATCGAGATGACGCCCTACGACCTGAGCAAGGGCCGGATCACCTACCGCATGAAGTAGCGCGCCGACGGGGCCGCGAGGCTGCATCCTGACAAGCTTCGTGCGGCCGCCTGCAATTGACGCGCGTGGCAGCGCGGCTCAGACTCCACCCCATGAGCGCTGTCGTCCCCTCCCGCCGTCCCAGCACCAGCGCGGCCCGCCCGCTGCGCCGAGTGCCGGCTGCAGCGGTCGACCGAATACTGCTCGCTCTGGAGCTCGGACGTCGTGGCCAGGCATTGCGCCAACTGGGCGAACATGCTCGATCCCGCCAACTGCCTCGAACTCGCTAAGCGGGTTGCTGCTGCGTGCGAGGAGCTGGGGTTCGCCTGCGCGCTGATCGGCGCTGCAGCGCTGGCCGTGCACGGTTATGCCCGAGGCACCGAGGATGTCGATCTTGCGGTCAATGTGGATCCCGGTTCCCGCCTGGTCGCGCTCGCGAGCGCACTGACAGGCGCTGACTTGCGCACGCGGCTCCGCATGCCGGATGACGACGACGCACTCGGCGGGGTGTTGACGGTGTGGGCGTCCGAAGACGTCGACGGAAATCCTGTCGGCGTCGTGGATGTCGTGAACTTCCACAATCCGTTCAGTACGGTTCGCAACCCGGGCTCTGCGGCAATCACGCGAGCTCGCCCGCTCGATGGCCTCCCGATTCGATGCGTGACGCTGGAGGACCTCGTCGCACTCAAGCTCTATGCGGGCGGGCTGACCGATCGCGCGGACATCCTGGAAGTGCTGCTGCAGAACCCCGATGCCGACATCGCAATGATTCGCTTGACCGCAGCACCGTTCGATTCTGCCGGCGCACTGGATGGCCTGATCGAGGCGGCGGCTGGATTGAATGCCAACTATCGGAAGCGCCCTGGACCGACGTAGCATTTGCTTGCGCGGAAGACGCAGGCCAAAGGTGTGCTGTGGCCGGAAGCGGCCTTGGGGCTTCCGGCATCCGCGATCCGGCGCGGCTTTCGCGGCATTGTCATCGATTCGCGCGGCGACCCACGGGGTCCGGTCGAAGGACATGCACTCGTCACGCTTCAGCGGTTTCGTCCGCGCAGCTACTCGAATCCGTCGGCAAACAGCGGCGGTTGGCCTGGCACCAGGCTCTGCACGCTGTATTGGCCAGGCAAACCCAGGTCGGTGCGCGCCGGTTGCAAACTGACCGTGCCGACCACGGGCGGTGCGCTCGCCTCGATGGTGAAGCGGAACAAGGTTCCCCAGTCCAGCGTATCTGCGCCACCGGCAGCAGCGAAGCTCACGGTCGCGGGTAGCGTGCCTGGTGCCGAAATAGTTGCCGGCCAGTCGTTGCCAACAGTCGCATCGAGATCGACAAACGCAGTGGCCGAAACACCGGCCGCGTCTGCACGCGTGATCGTGAACCGACCAAAGCCGCGCGCTTCCAGCACCCTCAGGTTGGGCTCGGCACCAGTGGTAACCGCACGTGCAAAGTCGATGTTCATCACCGCATAGTCGTAGCGCCAGCGACTACCGCCGAGTGGCGTGACCTTCACCGCTACGCGCGCGCTGCCTTCTGCAGTCGATAGCGGCGTGTTGCGCTGATCGGTGCCGGTGCCCTGCGCTACCCAGCCGTCGACTGCGGGGCCGGTACGGAATGGCGTGCCCTGCAGCGTGCCGATCACCCACTGGAATCCATTCCATTGCGGGGTGACTTCGATCCAGCCCATCGTGTTCTCGATATCGATATCGTCGCGCACGGTGTACCAGGACTCGAACAGCCAGCGCGCGCCGTCGTTGGCCGGCCGCTCGATGGCGCTCTCGCGTATCACCATGCGATAGCCGTAGCCGGTCGGGCTCGCCGGGCCGTTGAAGTCCTCAACGCCGTCGCAGCCGTTGGCGCCGACATCGTCGAAGATCGAGCCGCAACGGCCCCACAGTCCCCGCGCCGGAACGATCTCGCTGCGCGGCGCGAGGTATAAGTCCAGATCGTTGCTGCCCGCGGTGTAGACGTCGCGACACCCGCGACCGAGCACGTTGCCGCCGCTGCAGGTTGGGTCAGCGCAGACCTCGTTGGTGGTGAACCACGCGTGCTTGGCACCGGAGCGGCCGATCTGCTGGATGCGCCCTTGGGCATCGATGCGATACATGTTCCAACTCAGGATCGGGTGCTGGTCGTTGTTGTATGGCGGCAGTGGCGTGCCGTTCAGGAATTTCTCGTACCACGGCACGTCGGCGGTGGTCGCGGTGTTGCTGTTGCGCAGGGATGCGCTGGGGGTGAACACCACCTCGCCATCGTCGCTGCCGCCACTGGCCGAAGAAGGCCCGTCGCACAATGTGAACGGCGGCGTGTTGTCGTCGCTGCGCTTGCAGCGCAACTGCTGCACGTCGATGAACTCGAGCAGCACGTCGGTCAGCTTGCCGTTGGTGCCGTGCCATTCGGGTGCAGCACACGACTTGGGAGTTGCCGGCGCCGGGTTCAGCGCGAACAGCGGGCTGTCGATGGTCAGGTCCGCGATCACCAGTCCCGCCGCGGACGGTTGTCCCAGCCACACCGCCAGCGCGGGCCCGATGCGCAGGTCGATGGTCGGCATCAGCAAGCGCCCGGCGGCTTCATCGAGGCGATACATCAGGCGATCGGCCACGAACCAGATACGGCCACGCGAATCGCGCAAGGCAATCGAGCGCGGCGCATCGGCGGTCGGCGTGAGCGCGAACCATGCGAGCTGCTCGCGCTGGTCGCCGCGCGACAGCACGAAGCCCTCGCGGGTGGTCAACGCGCCGCTATCGAAGCCGCGGATGGTGCCGTAGTGCGCGCTGA
>JBBSDI010000234.1:0-6191 GCA_038249585.1 Lysobacterales bacterium
GCCACCAGTGCCAGTGCCGCAAGAATCGCATCGCGCATCTGCTCGTCCTCCAAGACGTCCCCGCGCGCCCCAGCAGGGCGCGCGGGGCTCAGTGGTCGGATCCCGGCCTGACGCGGGACGCCCTGCCTGCCGCAGCATCCCCGCACCAGCATCGGGCAAGGGATCGGCGGCCGGCACCGACGGTACATGGATCGCGGCCACCGGCGGAAGTTCCCGCCTTACGCTGCGGTGCAGCAGGAGCTGGACCTGCGGCTCGGTCTACACTCCACGTCCATGCGGTCTGCATCGGCCCTGCCCAATGGGCAGCGGCGCTTCAATACAGGCAGGGTTTGGCGGATCGGCGGCGGCGCGATGGGTGCCGCGGGCCCGAATGGGTGTCGTAACGGTTGCATCAGTCAAGGCCGGGGGGTCAGTGTGTTGGAGCGGGCAAACAGCATGCAGCGAATGTCGGGCTATGCCCTGCGCCGGGCCCTGATCGCGGGCATCCAGCGGGTGATCGCGCGGCGCGACGAGATCAATCGCATCAACGTGTTTCCGGTTGCCGATGGCGATACCGGCACCAACATGGCGTTCACATTGGGCGCCGTGCTGGGCGCGATCCAGCCGCGTCGGCAGGCGCACGCGGGCAAGTTGCTGATGCGTGCGGCCTCGGAGGCGATCGATGCCGCACGCGGCAACTCCGGCGCGATCCTCGCGCAGTACTTCCAGGGTGTCAGCGAGCAGCTGGCCTCGGCGCGCCGGCTCACCCCGGAAGCACTCGCGATGGCCAGTAACGCAGGCTCGATTCAGGCGCGCGATGCGCTGGCCGAGCCGCGCGAGGGCACTATCCTGTCGGTGATCCACGCCTTTTCCAGCGAGTGGAGTCGCCAGGTGCAGGGCGGGGCACGTGATTTCCGCAGCTCCTTCGGTGCTGCATTGAAGCGCGCGCGCACCGCACTGAGCGATACCCAGCGCCAGCTGAAGGAGCTGCGCGATGCCGGCGTGGTCGACGCCGGTGCGCTCGGCTTCGTCGATATGCTGGAAGGCATCGAGGCCTACATCCTGACCGGCAACGATGCGCTGCGCGAGGCCGCACCCGCGGAGCTTTCCGAGCCCGGGGTGGATACGCCGGTGCTGCACGGTACGCATCAGGAGCACCGGTTCTGCACCGAGTGCATGGTCAATGCCGACCCGGTCGATCGGCTGGGCCTGAAGGCTGCACTGCTGGCGCTGCCGCTGACCAGTCTGGTGCTGGCCGGCACCCGCGACAAGCTGCGTGTGCATGCGCATGTCAGCGAGCCGGGATTGCTGTTCGAGACCTGCGCCCGGTTCGGGCGCGTGTCGAGCGAAAAAGCCGACGACATGGTGCGCCAGGCCGACAGCGCTGCCGCACCACGCGCGCAGGTCGCGATCGTGGCCGACTCGGGTGCGGACATGCCGCCAGAGGAGATGGAGCGGCTCAACATCCACATGGTGCCGGTGCGGATCAGTTTCGGTTCGCGCGACTATCTGGACAAGGTGTCGCTGTCCTCGCGCGAGTTCTTCGCCGAGCTACGCGACTCGCCGGTGCCACCGCGGACCTCGCAGCCGCCACCGGGCGACTTCCGGCGCCTGTTCGAATTCCTGCTCTCGCATCACCGCGAACTGGTCTATATAGGCCTGTCGCGCGCGCTGTCGGGCACCTTGCAGTCGGGCGAATCGGCCGCCGCCCGGGTCGATCGTGCGCGCGCGCATGTGCTCGACTCCAACAATGGCGGTGCCGCGCAGGGTCTGCTGGCGATGGATGCGGCAACCGCAGCCGCGGCCGGCTGGGGTGCCGATGCGATCGCGCAGCGGGTCGCCGACATGGTGCCGCGTACGCACCTGTTTGCGATCATCAAGGACTTGAGCTACGGCGTGCGAGGTGGCCGCGCACCGAAGCTCGCGCTGCCGCTGTCGCGCTACTTCGGCCTGGTGCCGCTGATCCGCAGCAAGCCCAGCGGCAAGCTGGGCATTGGCGGCGCACTGTTTGGCCGCAGCAACCTGCCGCAGCGCTTCGCCGCCGCCGTGGCGCGCCGGCTGGACCCGTCGAAGTCATGGCGTCTGCTGGTCTGCCACTGCGACTGCGAGGCCGATGGTGAGGCGCTGCGGCTGGCGTTACGCGCGCGCATCCCGCATGTCGCGGCCGACTGGTTGATCGAAACCGGCAGCGGCATCGGTGCCCATGCGGGCCCCGGATCGCTGGTGCTCGGCGTGCAGGAAGCCGTGCCGCTGGATGCGCCCGCCCAGCGATGATCGCGATCGCGCTGGGCGCCAAACTGCTGCTGGCATACCTGCTGGGTTCGCTGTCGGGCAGCCTGATCCTTGGGCGCTTGCGCGGTGTCGATATCCGCACCCGCGGCAGCGGCAATGCCGGCGGCACCAATGCCTTGCGCACGCTCGGCTTAGCGTTCGCGCTCGGCACCGTGCTGATCGATGTCGGCAAGGGTGCACTGGCTGCAGCCGTGGGCTTGTGGCTGCCCGCCATCGGCGGCATTTCTCCCCTGGCGCAGGCGCTGGCCTGCGGCGTAGCCTGCGCGATCGGCCATGTGTGGCCGGTGTTCTTCGGCTTTCGCGGCGGCAAGGGTGCGGCGGTGGTGGTCGGCAGCATGGCTGTGTGCCTGCCGGCGATCCTGCTTCCGGTGCTGGCCGTGTGGGTGCTGTGCCTGTTGGGCACGGG
Source organism: Lysobacterales bacterium (assembly GCA_038249585.1). Taxonomy (GTDB): domain Bacteria; phylum Pseudomonadota; class Gammaproteobacteria; order Xanthomonadales; family Ahniellaceae; genus UBA4656. The sequence continues at coordinate 2,678 of JBBSDI010000234.1, forward strand.
ATACGTGGGTCTGGCGACGGTGCTCGCGGGCCTGTCGCTGGTTCCCGCCAGCTGGTGGCTGGGTGAAGCGTCGGTGCGGCCGTTGCTGCTGGGGTTCTCGATCGTATTCGCGCTGCTGCTGCTGATCACCCATCGCGGCAACGTTGTGCGTCTTCTCGATGGCACCGAGCATCGCTTCGAGCGCGTGCGCGTGCTCGGCCGGTTGTTCGACCGCGCATCCCGCCGCGGCGCATGACGCTGGGCGAGCTGCTGTCCGCACTCGGCCAGCCCGAGGGTGTTTCCGGCAGTGCGCTCGCCGAGCGCTTCGGCGTCACCCGCGCTGCCGTCTGGAAGCGCATCGCGCAATTGCGCGCGGCGGGTCTGCGGATCGATGCGGTCAGCGGACGCGGCTATCGGCTCGCGCAGCCTCTGGACCTGCTGGATGCGCGCACGATCCGGGCGCAGCTTTCGCCACCGACCTTGGCACTGCTGGCGGCGCTGCGCATAGATACCGAGCTCGATTCGACCAGCAGCGCGCTGCTGCGCGCCGCGCACGCGGGTGCGGCTTGTGGCAGCGTGTGCCTGGCCGAGCACCAGACGGCCGGTCGTGGACGCCGCGGGCGCCAGTGGCAGTCGCCGATTGCAGCGCACTGCTATCTGTCGGTGCTGTGGCGTTTCGACGCCGGACTGAGTGCGCTCGGCGGTCTGAGCATCGCGGTCGGCGTGGCGCTGGCGGAGGCGGCTCGCGCATTGGGCGCACATCAGGCAGGTCTGAAGTGGCCCAACGATCTGGTCTGCGATCAGGCCAAGCTCGGCGGCGTCCTGATCGATGCCGGTGGCGAGTGGGCGGGGCCCTGTTTTGCGGTGATCGGGATCGGACTGAACGTGCGCATGCCGCCATCCAGCGCGATCGCGATCGACCAGGCCTGGACCGATCTGGCGCACTGCATCGACCCCTTGCCCTCGCGCTGCGTAGTTGCCGCCGCGGTACTTGAGCGCCTGCTGCCGACGCTGCAGCTGTTCGCGCAGGATGGACTGCCGCCGTTCATGCCGCGGTTCGCTGCATTCGATGCGCTGGCGGGCCGTGCGCTGCGCGTGCACGACGCCAGCGGGGCGTGGCACGGCGTTGCTGGCGGCATCGAGCCCGATGGACGCCTGCGCGTGACCGACGATGCGGGCATCGTGCATCGGCTGTCGGCCGCCGAGGTCAGCGTGCGGCGTACCATCGGCACATGAACCTGTTGCTGGATCTTGGAAATACGCGGCTGAAATGGGCGTGGTGCGACGCGAATGATCTGGGCGTGCGCGGCGCGGTGGCCCACGGTGAGCCCGACTGGGCGGCACAGCTGCGACCGGCATGGCGCGATTGCGCCGCGCCGGAATCCGTGTGGCTGGCTGTCGTGGGCCCCGAGCCCGCAGCGACGGCCCTGGAATCCGTGGTGGCGTCGATCTGGCCCGGCATTGCCGTGCGGCGGGTGGTATCGCCCGCTGCTGCTGCCGGGGTGGTCAACGCCTATGCGGAGCCCGCGCGACTCGGCGTCGATCGATTCCTGGCGATGCTCGGCGCGCGCGGCATCCTCGATACCGCGGTGGTGGTGGCAGGCTGTGGCACGGCACTGGCGATCGACCTCATGGATGCCGAGGGCCGTCACCATGGTGGCGTGATCGCGCCCTCGCCACCGCGCATGCGCGAGGCCGTGCTCAACAGCACCGCGCGGGTGGCCGCGCGTGCGCAAGTGCTGCCAGCTACCCTCGGTCGCAGCACCGAGGCGGGGCTCGAGTCCGGCTGCTGGCTGGCCGCTGCAGCGCTCATCGATCGCATCGTGGACGATGCCGCGATCGCGCTGGGGCAGCTGCCGCGATTGCTGCTGCACGGCGGAGACGCTCCGCGCATTGCCGCTCTGTTGCGGCACCGCGCCAGCCTCGTTCCGGACCTGGTGCTGGCAGGTCTTGCGCGCTGGACCACGCTGCACCGCGACTGAGCGGGTGCTGTGGCTACAATGTGCAGGCCACGGCGGTCTCGTGGCCCAATCATTGGTTCCGCATGATCCTGCGCATCGCCTTCCTGCTCTTGCTCGCCGCCAACATCGGGGTTGCAGCGTGGCTGTTCATCGCTCCGCAGTCGCGACCGCCGGCATTGCCGTCGAACGAGCCGGGCGTGGCGCCATTGGTCTTGCTGTCCGAACGCGAGGATGCACAGGCCGGCGCGTCCAGCGCGGAGCTGGCCTCGGCGCCGGAGGCGGCCTCCGACGGTGGCAGCGATCGCTGTATCTCGATCGGACCGTTTCCGACCCAGAGCGACATGCGCCGCGCGCTCAACGCGCTCACGCCTTCGGTCAAGCGGATCCAGTTCCGCGAAGCGCGCACCCAGCAGTCGCGCGGCTGGTCGGTGTTCCTGCCAGCACCCGCCACCCGTGAAGAGGCGCTCGGCGTTGCGCGCCAGCTGAATGCACGCGGCGTGCGCGACTTCTACGTGGTGACCGCAGGCGCGCAGCAGAACACCATTTCGCTGGGTCTGTTCAAGGAGCGCAACAACGCTGAACGACGCCGCGGCGAGATCACGGCACTCGGCTTTGCGCCCGCGATCACCGAGCGCACCGAGGACCTGCCGGTGTACTGGCTCGACTACGCGATCGCGCCGGAGTCGACCCTCGACTGGCGCCAGAAACTGCCGGATCTGCTGGACATCGGCGAACGCACCGTGGCCTGTTTCTGAGGTGACCGCGCCTCGTGAATGCGTCGTTATCGAATTGAACGGTGAATTGGGCGGTGCGATCATGGGAAGCCGAGCGGGACGCATGGCCATCGATGGCGGGCGGTGCGATCATTGGAATCTGAACATTCATTTTGCTGGCATAGCTCGGTTGGTCGAGTCCGGCGCGCTTTGCGCATGCGTTCAAGCGCAAGCGCTGCGCCGGGCGAGGGCGAGGCAGGAAACCGAGCGGGATGCATGGCCATCGATGGCGGGCGGTGCGATCATTGGAATTCACACATTCATTTTGCTGGCATAGCTCAGTTGGTAGAGCACCCGCCTTGTAAGCGGGCGGTCGTCAGTTCGATTCTGACTGCCAGCACCATCCTGTATCGCCGCGCTCTGTGCGTTCGCTGTGCGACTGCCACCCCTTCACGGAATCTTACCCATGCGAGCTACCCAGCTGTCACTCATCGGTGCGCCCACCGACATCGGTGCAGGCCATCGCGGCGCGTCGATGGGTCCGGAGGCGTTGCGGGTCGCAGGCATTGCCCATGCGCTGCTGGCGCGCGGACTCGCAGTAGTCGACCGCGGCAATCTGGCCGGTCCGATCAATCCATGGCTGCCGCCGGCGGATGGCTATCGACACCTGTCGGAAGTGATCGCGTGGAACACGCTGGTGATGCATGCGGTGCGCGCGGAGCTCGACCTCGACCGCCTGCCGATACTGCTCGGCGGCGATCACTGCCTCGGCGTGGGCTCGATCACCGCCGTAGCCGACTGGTGCCGCGCGCGCGGCAAGCGCCTGATGGTGCTGTGGCTCGACGCGCACGCCGATTTCAA
>JBBSDI010000235.1:0-6130 GCA_038249585.1 Lysobacterales bacterium
CCATCCTCGTTCGGCGAGCCCGGCGGGCCGCCGGCAATCTCGGCACCGTGGTCGAAGAAGATCTCGGTGCACGGGCCGCAGGGGCCGGTGTCGGCCATCTGCCAGAAGTTGTCGGAGGCGTAGGGCGCGCCTCGGTTGTCGCCGATGCGCACGATGCGCTCGGCCGGCACCCCGACCTCGGTGTTCCAGATCGCGTAGGCTTCGTCGTCGGAGTGATAAACGGTCACCCACAGCCGCTCTGCCGGCAGTCCGTAGACCTCGGTCAGCAGCTCCCACGCATAGCGGATCGCATCGCGCTTGAAGTAGTCGCCGAAGCTGAAATTGCCCAGCATCTCGAAGAACGTGTGGTGGCGCGCGGTGTAGCCGACCTGATCGAGGTCGTTGTGCTTGCCACCGGCGCGCACGCAGCGCTGCGAGGAGGTCGCGCGCTTGTACGAGCGCCTGTCGCCACCGAGGAACACGTCCTTGAACTGCACCATGCCCGCGTTGGTGAACAGCAAGGTGGCATCGTTGCCCGGCACCAGCGGACTCGACGCGATCACCGCGTGGTCCTTGGAGCGGAAGAACTCGAGGAAGGTCTGGCGAATCTGGGCGCTGGACTTCATGACGCGGGACCTTGGGGATGAACCGTCAAGGATATCCCGATTGTGCGGTCTGCGCTGCAGTGCACCAGGGGGTTGCGGCGGCTGCGGTCCTTGGAAAGCCTGAGCACAGGTGCCTGCGCGCCGCGCAAGACCTGCTCACACGCTCCCTATTCCTCGTCCGCAGCCGGCCGCGCTTTCAGTGCCGCCATCGCGCCGCGCACGCTGTCGCCATCGAAGCCGCGCCGCTGCAGCATGCCCAACAGCCTGCGGCGCAGGGTTTCCGGATCGATTCCGGCGGACTTCTTGCGCAACACCAGGGCCTGTGCGATGGCGTCCCAGTCGTGTGCGTCCAGCAACGGGCGCACGGTGGCCGCGGCGATGCCGTGGCTGCCCAGTTCGGACAGGATGTGACGCGGCCCGTAGCCGGAGGCCGCCCGATGGCGCACCAGCGCTTCGGCGAAGCGCTCGTCGCTCTGGTAGCTGTCGCGCTGCAACTGCTCGATGGCGTCGTCTGCGGCCTCCGCGTCGATGCCGCGCGAGGTCAGCTTGCGCTTGAGGTCGCGGCGCGAGTGCTCGCGCCGCGACAGCATCCCGAGTGCGGTATCGCGCGCACCGGGCGGATCGGCGCCGGAGTCCTTCCGGCGCATCCGGCTCACGCTTCTTCGGCCTCGGCAACCGGCGCGGCACCGAGCTTCGCATTGACCAGCTTGGCGCGGATCTTGTCCTCGATCTCGCGCGTGATCTCGGGGTGTTCCTTCAGGAACAGGCGGGTATTGTCCTTGCCCTGCCCGATGCGATCGCCCGAGTAGCTGTACCAGGAGCCGGACTTCTCGACCAGGTTGTGCAGCACGCCCAGTTCGATGATCTCGCCCTCGCGCGAGGCGCCCTCGCCGTACAGGATCTCGAAGTCGGCGACCCGGAACGGTGGCGCGAGCTTGTTCTTGACGACCTTGACCCGGGTCTCCGAGCCGATCACCTCGTCGCCACGCTTGACCGAGCCGATGCGGCGGATGTCGAGCCGCACCGAGGCGTAGAACTTCAGCGCGTTGCCGCCGGTAGTGGTCTCGGGACTGCCGAACATGACGCCGATCTTCATCCGGATCTGGTTGATGAAGATCACCGTGCAGTTCGACTTCTTGATGTTGGCGGTCAGCTTGCGCAGGGCTTGGCTCATCAGGCGCGCGTGCAGACCGACATGGCTGTCGCCCATTTCGCCCTCGATTTCAGCCTTCGGGGTGAGGGCGGCGACCGAGTCGACCACCACCAGGTCGACCGCACCGGAGCGCACCAGCATGTCGGTGATCTCCAGGCCCTGCTCGCCGGTGTCCGGTTGCGACACCAGCAGGTCGTCGACCTTGACGCCGAGCTTTTCGGCATAGGTCGGGTCGAGTGCGTGCTCGGCATCGACGAACGCCGCGGTGCCGCCATTGCGCTGGCAATTGGCGATCACCTGCAGGGTCAGGGTGGTCTTGCCGGAGGATTCCGGGCCGTAGATCTCGACCACCCGGCCGCGCGGCAGGCCGCCGATGCCGAGCGCTATGTCCAGACCCAGCGAGCCGGTCGAGATCACCTCGATGGCTTCGTTGACCTTGTCGCCCATGCGCATCACGGTGCCCTTGCCGAACTGCTTTTCGATCTGGGTCAGGGCAGAAGAAAGGGCGCGGCGCTTGTTGTCGTCCATAGTGATTCCTCGGAGGGATTGATTGGCGGGGCCGCACTTATCGGCTGCGACCGTCTCAGCGCGTGCGATGCAGGAGAATTATCCCACACCCGGCCCACCCGGCCAGAGGAAATCGCCGCGTCAGGATGTAAGAATTTTCTGAAGACCGTGCAGGGCGGCCGCCACCGTGCGGCGGCGCACCGCATCGCGGTCGCCGTCGAACTGGAAGCGCTGCATGCTCGGATAGCCACCACGCCGCTTCCAGGCGATCCACACCGTACCCAGCGGCTTGTCCGGGGTCGAGCCGCTGGGGCCGGCGATCCCGGTCACGGCCACCGCGACGCCGGCGCCAGAGTGGATCAGCGCCCCGGACACCATCTCGAGCACGGTTTCCTCACTGACCGCACCGTGCCGGATCAGGGTTTCCGCACGCACGCCCAGCAGCGCCTGCTTGGCCTCATAGCTGTACGCGGCAAGTCCGCTGTCGAACCAGCCCGAGCAACCGGGAATATCGGTGATGGTCTTCGCGATCCAGCCACCGGTGCAGGATTCGGCGGTGACCAGGGTGTGCCCGCTGCGCGACAGTCGCGCGCCGACATCTTCGGCCAGTTCATGCAATTGTGCATCGTCAGGCACATCGGACTTGAGCATATCTGCAGTGCATCCTATAAAGCCGGACCTTTTAGCCCAGCGCGCGCGCGGCGTCCAGATGAATCATTCCAACGACCCGCTTGCCGAGCATACCCCGTTGATGCGGCAGTTCCTGCGCGCCAAGGCCGAGGTGCCGGACACCCTGATGCTGTTCCGGATGGGCGATTTCTACGAACTGTTCTACGACGACGCGCGCAAGGCCGCGCAATTGCTGGACATTACGCTGACCCAGCGCGGCCAATCGGCGGGCGCACCGATTCCAATGGCCGGCGTGCCGCAGCATCAACTGGACGTGTATCTGGCGCGCCTGCTGCGTCTGGGCGAATCGGTCGCGATCTGCGAGCAGATCGGCGATCCGGCTGCGGCCAAGGGGCTGGTCGAGCGCAAGATCGTGCGCATCGTGACTCCGGGCACGGTCACCGAAGAATCGCTGCTGGAAGAACGCCGCGACAATCTGCTGCTGGCGCTGGTGCGCCGTGCCCAGCGCTTCGGGCTTGCATGGGTGGATGTCACCAGCGGGCGCTTCGTGCTGTCGGAGGCCGATGACGAATCGGCACTGGCGGCGGAACTTGCGCGCCTGCGTCCGGCCGAAACACTGGTGTCCGAAGATCTGGGCACAGTCGCCGCACTGGCAGGCCTGGGCGGTGTGCGTCGCCGACCACCGTGGCACTTCGAGGCCGACAGCGCGCAGCACGCGCTGACCGCCTTCTTCGGCACCCACGATCTGCTCGGCTTCGGCGTCGCGGCCGATAGCCTTTCGATCGCTGCGGCAGGCGCCTTGCTGCAGTACCTGAAGGATACCCAGCGCAACGCCCTGCCCCATCTGGCAGGCCTGAGTACCGAAGCCGCCGGCGACAGCGTGGCGATGGATGCAGTGACCCGGCGCAATCTGGAGATCGACAGCCACGCCTCGGGCGATCATCGCGCGACGCTCGCGGGCATCATCGACCACGCGGTAACGCCGATGGGCAGCCGCCTGTTGCGACGCATGCTCAACCGCCCGCTGCGCCAGCGACGGGTGGTGGCCGAGCGTTCGCAGGCGATCGGCGCATTGCTGGCCGCCGGTGCGGTGGCCGATCTGCACGCGCAGTTCCAGCGCCTTGGCGATGTGGAGCGGATCCTGGCCCGCGTGGCCCTGCGCTCGGCGCGCCCGCGCGATCTGTCGACGCTGCGCGATGCGCTGCAGGCACTGCCGCAAATCCGTTGCAGTCTGGCCGCAGTCGACAGTCCGCGCCTGGCCGCGCTGGCGACCGGACTGGGCGAACACGGCGCGATGGCCGCGCTGCTCGGCGGCGCGCTGGTCGAGCAGCCGCCGGCACTGTTGCGCGATGGTGGCGCGATCGCCAGCGGCCACGATGCCGAACTCGATGCGCTGCGGCTGCTGTCGACCGATGCCGACAGCTTCCTGCTGGCGCTGGAGAACCGCGAGCGCGAGCGCACCGGCATCGGCACGCTCAAGGTCGGCTACAACCGCGTGCACGGCTACTACATCGAACTCGCGCGCAGCCATGCGGACAAGGTGCCGCCGGAATACACGCGCAGGCAGACCATCAAGGGCGCGGAGCGCTACATCACCGAAGAGCTCAAGCTGTTCGAAGACAAGGTGCTGTCGGCACGCGAGCGCTCGCTGATGCGCGAGCGCGCACTGTACGACGCGCTGCTGGACTCGCTGAACGCAAGCCTGGCTGCGCTGCGCGAGTGCGCCGCGGCGCTGGCCGAAATCGACGCGCTGGCGTGCCTGGCCGAGCGCGCCGCGAGTCTGCGCTGGTCGCCGGCACGGTTGGTCGACGAGCCGGTGATCGCTATCCGTGGCGGCCGCCATCCGGTGGTCGAATCGCTGCGCGACCAACCCTTCGAGCCGAACGACCTGCGCCTGGACCCCGGGCGTCGCATGCTGGTCATCACCGGCCCCAACATGGGCGGCAAGAGCACCTACATGCGGCAGGCCGCGCTGATCGTGCTGCTGGCGCATGTCGGCAGCTGGGTGCCGGCCGACGAGGCGGTGATCGGACCGATCGACCGCATCTTCACCCGCATCGGCGCGGGCGACGACCTCGCGCGCGGCGCCTCGACTTTCATGGTCGAGATGGCCGAGACCGCCAACATCCTGCACAACGCAACGCCGCGCAGCCTGGTGCTGATGGACGAGGTCGGGCGCGGCACCAGCACCTACGATGGACTGGCGCTGGCCAAGGCGGCCGCGATCCATCTGGCCACCAGCAACAAATCATGGACCCTGTTCGCCACCCACTACTTCGAGCTGACCGCATTGGCAGCGCAGGTCGATGGCGTGGCCAACGTGCATCTGGATGCGGTCGAGCACGGCGATTCGCTGGTGTTCCTGCATGCGGTCAAGGACGGGCCGGCTGATCGCAGCTTCGGCCTGCAGGTTGCCGCATTGGCCGGCGTGCCGCGCAGCGTGATCGCGCAGGCGCGCGGTTTTCTCGATGAATTGCAGCGCGGTACGCCACCTGCACTCGGTGCGGCCGCGGCACGCCACGAGTCGCAATCGCCGACGCCGCAGCTGGGTCTGTTCGACACGGAGCCACCCGCAGTCAGCGAACTGCGCGGCATCGATCCCGACAGCCTGAGCCCCCGCGATGCGCTGGCGCTGCTGTATCGACTCAAGGCGCTGGTTTAGCTGCCGAGCTTCGTCGCGGTGTTTGGCGCAATGCGGACCCACAGCGACTGTGGCGGTCTGCTCTACCGCGATCGCCGGCATGCCGGCTCCCACAGTTAGATAGTGCGGTCGGTGCAAGGCGGGCTGTTTCAACGCGCGCGATCGGACGACTGCGATTGCAGCGCTTGCTCGGTGTGGGAGCTGCCATGGCACCGACTTTGGCGATCGGCTGTTGCGCGGGAGTCGGCATGCCGACTCCCACACCGAGATACATCGCTCGGCGAAAGGCATACTGTTTCGAAGCACGCGATTGAACGGCGCGCGATGGCAGCACTTGCTCGCTGTGGGAGCTGCCATGGCAGCGACAGGAGTAGCGGCGACCTGCGATGTTGCGGTCGCCGGCATGCCGGCTCCCACTGCGAGATTGAGCGACCGGTGCAAGCGTCGAACGAGGATGACGCCAAGGCGTCAGCGTGCGAGCTGCTCGAGCAAGTCGGCGAACGCTGCATGCGTAGCACCGGCGTCGAACAGGATCGGAGCTGCGGCGCGCAATCGTCGACGCAGCTCGGCACGCTCATCGGCCGCACCCAGCAGCTGTACTGCACGCGCGACATA
>JBBSDI010000236.1:0-6081 GCA_038249585.1 Lysobacterales bacterium
CCCCAAGACCATGACCGCACGCTACAACGCCGCCGATATCGAAGTCCTGTCCGGTCTGGAGCCGGTCAAGCGCCGACCCGGCATGTATACCGACACCTCCCGACCCAACCACCTCGCGCAGGAAGTGGTCGACAACTCGGTCGACGAAGCACTCGCTGGCCACGCGAAAACGATCGAGGTCACGGTGCATGCCGATGGCTCGGTGTCGGTGCTCGACGACGGCCGCGGCATGCCGGTGGACGTACATCCGGAGGAGAAGATCTCCGGCGTGGAGCTGATCCTCACGCGTCTGCATGCGGGTGGCAAGTTCTCCAACAAGAACTACCAGTTCTCCGGTGGCCTGCATGGCGTCGGCGTGTCGGTGGTCAATGCGCTCTCGACCCAGGTCGACGTCACGGTGCGTCGCGATGGCAATGTGCACACGGTGCGCTTCGCCAACGGCGATCGCATCACTCCGCTGACGATCACCGGCAGCGTGCCGAAGAAGCAGACCGGCACCACGCTGCGCTTCTGGCCGGACCCGAAGTATTTCGACTCGCCGAAGATCTCTTTGCCGCGTCTGAAGCACGTGCTGCGCGCCAAGGCGGTGCTGTGCCCGGGCCTGACCGTCAAGCTGCACGAGGAGGCCAGCGACGAGCGCTGCGAATGGTTCTACGAGGATGGCCTGAGCGACTATCTGAAGTCGATGCTCGGCGCGCAGGACTACCTGCCGCCCGCATTGTTCATCGCCGGACAGAAAAAAGAGCACGAGGCGGTCGATCTGGCGATCTGCTGGATGCCCGAGGGCGAGCTGGTGCAGGAAAGCTACGTCAACCTGATTCCGACCGCGCAGCACGGCACCCACATGAACGGGCTGCGCTCGGGAGTCACCGAGGCGGTGCGCGAGTTCTGCGATTTCCGCAACCTGCTGCCGCGCGGCTTGAAGCTCGCACCTGAGGACATCTGCGACCGCCTGTGTTTTGTGTTGTCGTCGAAGCTCGCCGACCCGCAGTTCTCCGGCCAGACCAAGGAGCGACTGAGCTCGCGCACGGCAGCAGCGTTCGTCGAGAACGTGGTGCATGCCGCCTTGAGCCTGTGGATGAACGCGCATGTCGAGATGGGCGAACGGATCGCTGCACTCGCCATCGAGCGTGCGCAGGTTCGCCTGAAGCAGGAAAAGATCGTGGTCCGCAAAAAGGTCACCAGCGGGCCGGCGCTGCCGGGCAAGCTGGCCGACTGCACCTCGACGGATCTGAGCCGCACCGAGCTGTTCCTGGTCGAGGGCGACTCGGCCGGCGGCTCGGCCAAGCAGGCGCGCGATCGCGACTTTCAGGCCATCCTGCCGCTGCGCGGAAAGATCCTGAACACGTGGGAAGTCGAATCCTCGGGCGTGCTGGCCTCGACCGAGGTACACGATCTCGCTGTCGCGATCGGCTGCGACCCGGGCTCGGACAAGCTCGATGGGCTGCGCTACGGGAAGGTCGTGATCCTCGCCGATGCCGACAGCGACGGCCTGCACATCGCGACCCTGCTCGCGGCGCTGTTCGTGCGTCACTTCCCCGCGCTGGTGCACGCCGGACATGTATTCGTGGCGATGCCGCCGCTGTTCCGCGTCGATGTGGGCAAGCAGGTGTTCTACTGCCTCGACGAGGAAGAAAAGCGCATCCTGCTCGAGCGCATCGAACGCGAGAAGATCAAGGGCGCGCTGAGCACCACGCGCTTCAAGGGCCTGGGCGAGATGAACCCCTCGCAGCTGCGCGAATCAACCGTGCATCCGGACACCCGACGCCTGGTGCAGTTGCAGGTCGAGGATGGCGATGGCACGGGTGAGTTGATGGACATGCTGCTGGCCAAGAAACGCGCCGGCGATCGCAAGATCTGGCTCGAGCGCAAGGGCGATCTGGCTTCGTTGGAGGTTTGAGGCACGCCAGGTCGGGACGACCTGGCGTGCACCCCCACGCGCGCGTCGCGCATCGAACGCGAAACGCCGGTGGGTGTGCCCCGGCCCACCGCGCCATGCAAGCACCTCGCGCATGGTGGGCCGAAAGCCCACCCTCCCGGTGTCGCGGGGTTCAGAGGAACGCGCGGTACGCGGGGTTCGCGGTTTCTTCGATGAAAACGTAGCCCAGCGCGTCGAGGTGGCGCGCGAACTCCGGCGCGCTGGCTGGCGGCACCTGGATTCCGGCCAGCACCCGTCCATGGTCGGAGCCATGATTGCGATAGTGGAACAGGCTGATGTTCCAGTCCGATCCGATCGCACCAAGAAACTTCACCAGCGCGCCGGGGCGCTCGGGAAACTCGAAGCGGAACAGGCGCTCATCCGCGATGCCGGCTGCACGCCCGCCGACCATGTAGCGCACGTGCAGCTTGGCCATCTCGTTGTCGCTCAGATCGACCGCAGGAAAACCCGCAGCCTCGATCGTGGCGAGCAGGCGGCTGCGGTCTTCACCGCCGGGGTCGATCGCCAGGCCCACGAAGATCCGCGCGCGCTGCGCATCGGCATAGCGATAGTTGAACTCGGTCACCGCGCGACGCCCGATCACCGCGCAGAAGCGACGGAAGCTGCCGGCCTGTTCGGGAAGGCCCACGGCGAGCAGCATCTCGCGCTGTGCGCCAAGATCGGCGCGCTCGGCGACATGTCGCAGGCGATCGAAGTTCATGTTGGCACCGCAGTTGATCGCCACCAGCGCGCCCTCGCCCGCCGGGTTTTCCGCGACCCACTGCTTGATGCCGGCAACCGCCAGCGCACCGGCTGGCTCCACCACCGTGCGGGTGTCCTCGAAGATGTCCTGGATCGCAGCACAGATCGCGTCGGTGTCGACCAGCACGATCTGGTCGACATACTGGCGTGCAAGGCGAAAGGTCTCCGCACCGACTTCGCGCACCGCCACGCCGTCGGCGAACAGACCGACCCGCTCCAGTCGCACCGGACGCCCGGCAGTGAACGCGGCCTGCATGCTGGCCGCATCCGCCGGCTCCACGCCGATGATGCGGATCTGCGGGTACAGCGACTTCGCATAGGCCGCGATGCCGGCGATCAGCCCGCCGCCGCCGATCGGCACGAAGATGGCCGCGATCGAATCGCCGCGCCGCTGGCGCAGGATCTCCATCGCGATAGTGCCCTGGCCGGCGATCACGTCGGGATCGTCGAACGGATGCACGAAGGTCAATCCCTCGGCGCGCTCCAGCGCGCGGGCATGGCTGTTGGCCGCGTCGAAGTCGTCGCCGTGCAGCAGCACCTCGCCGCCGAGATCGCGCACCGCCTCGACCTTGATCCGCGGCGTGGTCAGCGGCATCACGATCACCGCGCGGATGCCGCGCCGTCGCGCCGCCAGCGCCACACCCTGTGCGTGATTGCCGGCCGAGGCGCAGATCACGCCGGCTGCCGCCTCCGCCTCGCTCAAGCGCACGATCTTGTTGTTCGCCCCGCGCAGCTTGAACGAGAACACCGGCTGCAGGTCTTCGCGCTTGAGCAGCACTTCGCGGCCCAGACGCTGCGACAGGCGCCGCGCGGGATCCAGCGGCGACTCGATGGCGACGTCATAGACCGCTGCCTTGAGGATCCGTTCGAGGTAGGGCTCACGCGCGCTTGCAGCAGGCTCCGCGCGCTGCCCGTTGGGCGCATCCGCTGGCGATGCCAGTGGCGCCACCGGGCGCGTCACGGCCGTTGTCGATCCGCGCCACTTGCCACCAGCGCCGACACTCTCACGCCAGCGCCGATTGCGGATCGTGCACCACCCCGGCCTCGCCATCGCGCTCGATATCGAGCCAGCCATGCTGATCCGGCGTACGGCCATCGAACAAGCCGAAGAACGCATCCTGCAGCGCCTTGGTCACCGGCCCGCGATTGCCTGCGCCGATCACCAGGCCATCCACCGCGCGAATCGGCGCGATCTCGCACGCGGTGCCGGTAAAGAACGCTTCATCGCACAGATACAGCGCCTCGCGCGGCAGTGGCTGCTCGTGCACGCTGTAGCCGAGCCCGCGTGCGAGCTGGATCACCGTGTCGCGGGTGATTCCGGCAAGGATCGCAGCACCGATCGGCGGCGTGTAGATCGCACCCTTGCGAACCAGGAACAGGTTCTCGCCGCCGCCCTCGCTGAGCATGCCGTCGACCCCGAGCGCGATGCCCTCGTGGTAGCCGTGGCGGCTGGCCTCCATCGTCACCAGCTGGCTGTTCAGATAGTTGCCGCCCGCCTTGGCCATCATCGGAAAGGTGTTCGGCGCTGCGCGCTGCCACGACGACACGCATACGTCCACACCGCGCTCGAGGCTGTCCGCACCCAGCAGCGCACCCCATTCGAAAGCCATGATCGATACCTCGATCGGCACGCTGGGCCCGGGCAGCACGCCCAACTCGCCTGCACCGCGAAAGATGATCGGCCGCAGATAGGCGCCTTTGCTCAGATGATTGTCGCGGATCAGCCGATGGCAGGCTGCGCGGATTTCGGCCGCGGTGTACTTGACCGGCATGCGGTAGATGCGCGCGGATTCGAACAGACGATCGATATGGTCGCCGAGCCGGAACACCGCCGCACCGTGCGGGGTGGCATAGGCGCGGATGCCTTCGAACACCGACGATCCATAGTGCAGCGCATGGCTGCTCACATGGGTCGTGGCCTGATGCCACGGCACCCGCTGGCCGTTGTGCCAGATCCATTCGGAGGTTTTCATCGCCATGCCGCTGCCCTCGATGCTGCGCAGGGGTTCTCGCTCACGTACCGGTTTTCTTGGCCGCGTCCACGGAAGCTGCAGGCTTGCCGGGATTCAGCCACGGCATTTTCGCGCGCAATGCCGCACCGACTTTCTCGATCGGGTGGTCGAGGTCCTTCTGCTTGAGCGCCATGTACTGCTTGTTGCCGGTCTTGTACTCGGCGATCCATTCGCGCGCGAACTGACCACTGCGGATTTCCTCCAGCACCTCGCGCATGCGCTGGCGCGTAGTCCCATCGATGATCCGCGGGCCGCGGGTGAGGTCGCCGAACTGCGCGGTTTCGCTGATGAACTGGTGCATCTTGGCCATGCCGCCTTCGTGCAGCAGGTCGACGATCAGCTTGAGCTCATGCATGCACTCGAAATACGCGACTTCGGGCTGGTAGCCGGCCTCGACCAGGGTCTCGTAACCCTGCACCACCAGTTCGGTCACGCCACCGCACAGCACCGCCTGCTCGCCGAACAGATCGGTCTCGGTTTCTTCGGCGAACGAGGTCGTGATCAGGCCGCCGCGGTTGCCGCCGATGCCGAAGGCGTAACCCTGGGCGCGATCGAGCGCCTTGCCTGAGGCGTCCTGATGCACCGCGATCAGGCTCGGCACACCGTGGCCGGCCTCGTACTCGCGCCGCACCAGCGCGCCCGGGCCCTTTGGTGCTACCAGGATCACGTCGAAGCGCGCATCGGGTTCGATCTGCTTGAAGTGCACATTGAGACCATGCGCGAACAGCAGGGCGCCACCGGGACGCAGCTGCTGCGCGATCGACTCCTTGTAGACCTGCGGCTGCTGCATGTCGGGCGTGAGCAGCGCGACCAGATCCGCTTCGGCAGCGGCGGCAGCGCACTCGGTCACGCGCAGGCCATCGGCCTTGGCCTTGTCCCAGCTCGCGCCGCCCTTGCGCGCGCCGACCACCACATCGAGACCGGAATCGCGCAGGTTCAGCGCGTGGGCACGGCCCTGGCTGCCGTAGCCGACGATGGCGATGCGTTGGCCTTTGAGGAAATTGGTTTCTTGGGCGGACATGATTCGGTTTCCTTTTTTGGTGGCGAATGGCGAATGGCGAATGGCGAATGGCGAATGGGAGAGCAGTCTCTACGCGATCAGGGGCTGGTGACCGCTCCTTTGGAGGCGGAGCCGACCAGGCGGGCATACTTGGCGAGCACGCCGTGGGTGGCGCGCGGCGGTGGTGCGATCCAGGTTGCACGCCGCGATTCGAGGTCGGCGCTGGTGGACAAGGTGTGGGTGTCGACATCGATCACGATCGGGTCGCCATCTTGCAACAGAGCGATCGGCCCGCCGCGCGCGGCTTCCGGTGCGACGTGGCCGACCATCAGTCCGCGGGTGGCGCCACTGAAGCGGCCATCGGTGATCAGGGCGACATCGTCGCCGAG
>JBBSDI010000237.1:0-6079 GCA_038249585.1 Lysobacterales bacterium
CGCCAGCAAGCGAACGCCATCAGCAGCGCCAGCAGCGCCAGCGTCATGGCGAGCACGCGGCTGCGCTGCGAAGTGCTCATGCAGGCGCGAACCCGAAGTGTGTCGCGGCGATCCGCGCCGGGTTTTCGCGGACCAGACGCCACGACTCCGCGTCGCCCACGATGCGGGCCGCAGCGATCCGTCCGGGCTCCAGCCGCGGCGGCCGGTGCGCCAGGTTGTGGGCATCCGAGGCGAGCACCGTCACCCAGCCGCGCTCCAGCAGCTCGACCGCGCGCGCCTGCGCCAAGGGCCCGAAGCCGCCCGCGACCGAATCGGCGGTGAGCTGCAGCAGCGCGCCTTCAGCTACCAGTGGTGCGATGGAATCGAGCCGACGAATCACATCCTTGTTGCGTTCGGGGTGCGCCACCAGCGCGCGCACTCCGTGGCGCCGCAGCCATGCGACCAGATTCGCGCTGCCCGGCGGCAACTGTCCATGCGGGAACTCCAGCAGCACCACGTCCATGCCGTCCCAGCGACCGAGCAGTGGCAGCGTCCCGGACGTACACCACTCCAGTGCCTCCGGCGAGGCGCGCACTTCACCTGCAACCGCAATCTCCAGCGCGATGCCCGCCTGGAGCAGGTCGAGACGAAAACGATCCGCGCGGGCGCGCACGTCGTCGAGCGCGTTATCGAACACGCCGGGCTGGAAATGGGGGGTCAGCACGCTGTGGGTGATACCCGCTGCAACCGCGGCGCGTGCCAGTGCGAGCGCGCAGTCGAGATCTGCCGCGCCATCGTCGATGCCGGGCAACAGATGGCTGTGCAGGTCGATCATCGCCAGCACCTACTTCTTGCCGTAGCCATAGTCCTGATAGTAACCGTCGCCACCGTAGTAGTACTTGCCGTAGCCGTAACCCGCGCCGCCCTTGCGGGCCACGACGAGGTTGAGCACCGCGCCGATCAGCGGCGCATTGACACGACGCAGGCGACGCAGTCCCTGGTCGGCGAGCTGCCATGGCGTGGAATCGCTGCGCACCACGTAGATCACCGCGTGCACCAGTCGCGACAGCACCAGCGCATCGCTCACCGCACACGCCGGCGCGCAGTCGATGACCACATGATCGAAGGCGCCGGCCAGCTGGTCGAGCGTTTCTTCGAAGCGCCGCGAGGACAGCAGTTCCTGCGGATTCGGCGGCACCGGGCCCGCCGGCAGAACCCACACATTGCTGGTGCCGAGCTGGCGCACGCAGTCTTCGACTTCGGCGCTCCCGGCCACCAGATGCGAAAGCCCCTTGCCTTCGTCCAGCCCCGGCAGGCCGCGATGCACCGTGGGACGGCGCATGTCGGCATCGATCAGCAGCACCCGCCGCATCTGTCCCAGCGCCTGCGCGAGATTCACCGACAGCGTGGTCTTGCCCTCGCCGGGCACCGATGAGGTCACCAGCAGGCGCTTGTGCGGCTGGTCGATCGCCGACAGCAGCACGCTGGTTCGCACCGTGCGCACGGCTTCCGAAAAGGTCGACTTGGGATTCTCGTCGAATTGCCGCAGCGGCGAACGATCGTTGCTGCCCTCGGTCTGCAGCCGTGGCAACTGTCCCAGCACCGGGATTGCAAGCCGCTGCTCGACGTCGTCGACGCCCTTGAGCGTGTTGTCCAGGTGATCGAGCAGGAACGCAAGCCCGATACCGAGCAGCAGCCCGAGTAGCAGTCCAGTCAGCACGATGCGCTGCTTGTTCGGCGCCACCGGCGTGCTCGGCACGACGGCCGCCTCGATCATGCGCGCGTTGGCGTTTTGCACCCCGCCGGCCGCGCTGGTCTCCTTGAAACGCTGCTGGAACTGGTCGTACAGCTGGCGATTGGCCTCGACCTCGCGCTGCAGACGCTGCAGTTCGTACTGCTTGCGGTTGACGTCCTGCATCTCGCCCTTGGCACTGCCCAGCTCACCGGAGACCTGGTTCTCGCGCGCCATCGCTGCCTGGTAGTCGCGTTCGATGCTGGCAGCCACCGATTCGAGCTGCCGCGCGAGCGCTGCGCGCGCGGTCTCCAGTCCGGACTGCGCCTGGATCATCCGCGGATGGCGCGGCCCGTAGCGCTGCGCGAACTCGCGCAGATTGCGTTCGGCCTCGACCACTGCGGTTTTCAGATCCGAGACGAGCGGAAAGGTCAGCAAGCCCGACAGCGAATCGAGTGCCGCACCGCTGGCACGCGCCTGCTGCACCTGGCGATACAGGATCTCGCGATCGCTGCGATCGCGGCGCGCCTGGGTCAGGCGCTCGGTGGCAAGCCCGAGCTGCTGGCTGGCGAGACTATCGACGCCCTGCACGTCGATCAGGCGCTCGCGTTCGCGGAATTCCTGCAGCGCTTGTTCCGACTGGTCGAGCCGCTCGCGCAGCCCGCCAAGTCGTTCGTTGAGCCACGACGATGCGGTCTGCGTCATCTGCAGCCGACCCTCGAGGGTCTCCTCGATGTAGGCCTGCGGAATCGTGTTCGCGAGTTGCACGATCAGTTCCGGCTGCGGGCCGTCGAAGCTGATCCGCGCCAGCTGCGAATTGCGGATCGGCTGCACCGCGACCGAGCCTTGCACCTGGGCCACCGCTGCCGAGAAGCGTTGCTCCGCGCTCGGCGCCGCGACCGCGGTGCCGTCGCCGGGCAGCAGGCGACGCCAGCTGAATCCTGCAGACGCCGGCGGCGCATCGAAGGCCTCGACGCCGAGCTTGCGCACCACGCGCTCGGCAATCGGCCGCGAGCGCAGGATCTCGTACTGGGTCTGGTAATACTCGCCGAAATCGAATCCGGGGCTGCTCTGGTAGACCGGATCGATCGACACGAAGCGCGCCGCCTGTCGCTCGATCAGGATGGTTGACTGCGCACGATAGATCGGCGTGTCGCTCCAGGCGCTGAGCGCTGCCAGCAGCGCGCCGGCCACAGCCAAGCCCACAACGCCCCACTTGTGCCGGTACAGCACCCGCAGATAGTCCTGCAGGTTGGCCAGGCGACCGCGATCGCCCGGCGCATCGATGGTGTCGAGGAGCGGGGCGTTGTTCATCGATCGCAGACTGCGCGTACAGCGCACAGCGCCACAGCCGGTGCTACCGCCGAGTGCCGCGCGGTATTCAAAAGAAGCTCTCGTCGACGGTGATGATGTCGCCCGGCCCGACCGCGATATCGAGCCCGACCTTGCGGCCCTGGTTGCGATCGCGCTGGCCCTCGGCGATCAGGCTGATCGCGCGCTCGGAAGCACGCTCGGTCAGGCCGCCAGCCAGCGAGATCGCCTTGCGCACCGTCATGCCCGGCTGGAATGCATAGCTGCCGGGATTCTTGACCTGGCCATTGATGAAAAAAGGCCGGTACTCCACCACGGCCACGCTGACCTTGGGATCGACCAGAAAATCGCCCTTGAGCGCCGCGCCAACCTGCGACTCGACTTCGGCCGCACTGCGACCGCCAACCAGTACTTCGCCGATGAACGGATAGGCGATACGGCCGTTGTCGCCGACTTTCGCCTCGACCGACAGATCCGGCTCACCGAACACCGCGATGCTGATCCGGTCGCCGGCTGCCAAACGGTAACTGTCGGCCGCGTCGTCGGCGGCGAAGGCGACCGACAGCAGGCCGGTCAAGCAAGCCAGCAGGGCAATGCAGCGCGCGCCAAGCCTCATCGGGTCAGCATGCGTCGCAGCACCACAACGGCTGGCGAATCCCGCGTTCAGAGGTTGGCCTCCAGCGAGAACAGCAGCACATTGCGTCGATAGTCGAACGTGGCCACGTCGGAGTCGCGGTTATACAAGCGCCAGCTGGCGCCGCCGCGCAGCCAGCGGCGGAAGGCATAGTCGGCGGCCAGTCCGACATAGCGCACCTGGTCGGTGCGCTCGGTGGGACGCTGCTCTTCCTTGGCAAGGCCACCATCGAGCGTAGTGCGCAAGCGACCCGACCAGTTGTGGTTCCAGCCCACGGTCACGTCGCGCCGCAGGATGAAATCGCCGAAGCCGTTGGTCTCATCGGTGGCGCCGCCGGTGGATACCGAAAAGCTCGAGTAGCTGCGCGGCTTGTACTCGACGTTGGCGCGCCAACTGGCGCCGCTGAAGTCGGGGCGCGCGGGATCGTCGAAGCGCTTGCTCGCCCGTCCGACCAGTAGCGCGCCGCTGGTGCGCGCCGTGGCATCGATCTCGGCACCCACAAAGACATGGCTCTCGGTGCTGTCGAGCGTGGCCAGGTCGTAGTCGAATTGCTCGCGTTCCAGCCGCACCAATGCCGAAGTCCGCGACGCCACGCGCCAGTAGAACGCACCGCCGATGCCGTCATCGCTGCGGTCGCGGAACGCGGTGAGCTCGCGGTTGTTGCGATAGCGCACGTCGCCGGCGCGCGCATCCAGCTCGAGCCTGCCGCGCGCGCCGGGCGCACCGAACCGGTAGCGCGCCGAAAGGTCGTTGCGCCGAAAGCGATCCACCTCGTCCTGGTCCAACCCGAGGTCGCCCTCGCGCGCGGCGGTGCCGCGACTATCGTGTCCGAACTTGGCGTCGACTTGCATCGCGAGCAGGTGGCGCAGCAGCGGGCTGTAGATCCAGGCCGCATTGAATCCGTAGTCGGTGTAGTCGTCGACCGGCGACGAGGCATGGCGCCCCACCTCGGCGTCCACCCCCGCACGCAGCCGATTGCGCTCGCTGCCACCTTGCAACCGCAGCGCGGGCGACAGCATCCACAACGCCGACGAGCTGCGCTCGGCAGAGGTCAGTGCGAGGTTGTCGTCGTAGCCGAAGGTCAAGCCGAGACTGGGCTGCAGCCGCGCCGGTCCGACGGCGAAACCATCGCCCGGTTCAGTCCCGGGTTCGGTGCCGGATCCATCGCGCGCAGCAGCGTCCGCCGCCGGCGCCTGCTGCGCTGCCGTCGTGCCTGCGAACAAGCCGCAAATGATCGCTGCCGCGAGCCGCCCTGCGGCACGCCGTGTTGACGTCAAGGTCCACCTCCGAAGGGACGGGTGAACACCACGTCCGGTGGTGCATATTGTCGCTGCCGAGCGGCGACCGCAGCATCTTAGCAACAATCGTTTACCCCAACAGGACAAGGGTTTACGTGGACGGCGGATGCTGCGGCAGGTATCGCGCACTCAGCGCCAGCGCCATCAGCACATGCACGGTGGCGAGATTGGCCGGTATCTGCGCGTTGAAATCGGCCAGGCCATGGATCGCGAACGCCAGCAAGCCCATCGCGCTGCCCAGCGCAACCCCGCGCAGGCGCGGATCGCGGCGCCGCTGCAGCGCAAGGACCGCAGCGTGCAGTGCAAGCAGCAGGGTCGCCAGATACGGCAGTGCGCCGAGCACACCGCGCTCGGCCAACAGCTGCGCCCAGTCGTTGTGCGCGTGGTCGTAGAACAGCGCGACCGACGCGGGCTTGATCGATGGAAATACGCTGCGGAATCCGCCCGGGCCGACGCCAAGCCAGCGGTGTTCGCGCCACAATTGCAAGGTGGCGCTCGCGACCACCATGCGTTCGGCATCCGAATCGCGCCCGCTGCCCGCTGGCACCGCGACGCTGGTCGCTGCCAGTCGCTGTGCGACCCGATCGACCCCGATCCACGATCCGATCAGCAGCAGGTCGACCAGCAGGATCGACACGAACAACCACACCAGACTGCGCGGCAGGGGACGCCAGACTGCAAGCGCCAGCGCCGCCCCGCAGCCGAGCGCGATGAAAAACGACAGATTACCCATCCGCGACTGGCTGAGCACCAATCCGACCACCACAGCAGCCAGCGCCACCCGTTGCCAGGCGCGTGGCCCGAGTACAGCGGCCGCGAGCCCACGCGCGCTGTCGCGCCAGCCAGTCGTCGCACGGGTGCTCAGCTGCGCGATCAGCAGTCCCAGCCCGAGCGCGCCGCACATCGCCAGGTACCCGGCGAAGTGATTGCGATTGACGAAGGTCCCGGTCGCGACGCCGAGGTTGGTCGACTTGTGCCCGAACAGGTTCCACTCGATCCCGCTGAGCGTCATGCCGGCGCCCCACAGC
Organism: Lysobacterales bacterium; assembly: GCA_038249585.1. GTDB lineage: Bacteria > Pseudomonadota > Gammaproteobacteria > Xanthomonadales > Ahniellaceae > UBA4656. The sequence continues at coordinate 5,983 of JBBSDI010000237.1, forward strand.
GCCTGCATCACGCCGGCAGCGAACACCACCGCAGCGGTCCACAGCAGGCGCCGGCGACTGTCGCAGGCCACCAGCAGCAGCAGGGCGAGCGCGATGC
>JBBSDI010000238.1:0-6040 GCA_038249585.1 Lysobacterales bacterium
CGCATGACGGCCGCGGTCGGAATGCCCACGCTGCGCCTGATTCGCACCGCGATCGGTTCTTATGCACTCGATGGATTGGCGCCGGGCCAGACGCGCCAGGTGGCGGCGATCCCTGCACGGTAATCCGCGTCCCCGATGCAGCGCTGGAGCGATCTGCGTACTGCGCCGCTGGGCTGGAACCTGCAACAGGCTTGGCGTACCTGGGCGCGTGGTCTGCGGTGCACCGCTATGCCGCGCAAACCGGCAGCAGTCCGATCGCCGCGCTCACGACAGACCTGGGCTCTGCGTGGGGCGATCCGCAGCAACTGCGGCGCATCGACTGGCCGCTGGCGGTGTGGGTTGGGCGCAATTACATCGGAGCGACCGAGGCATTGCATCCGGACCGGCCGTCGCAGGAGCGCGCCGCGCGCGCGACCGCAGCGATAGTTCGCACCGTGCATCCGCATGTGCCGGTCGCGCACAGGGTGCGCTCGTGCAGCAGCCGCGCGTGCCAAAGCTGCGCACTCAATGACGCGTCTGCGTCGGCGGTTCCTCGTCGATCGCTGCCGCCGTGGTTTCAGGCGGGCGCGCGCGTGCTGCGGGAAAACCCAGGATGCGCGCGCCTTCTTCCGGCGTCGGGCGCACCCACAGCACGGGAACATGGTCCGGTCGCGGTAGCTCGAACTGGAGCGCGCGTTCCTCGGCGGCCGCGCGTGCCAGCTCTTCCTCGATCTCCCAGCTGTACTTCTTGCGCGGCGGGTGCGGATCGCGTTTGCGCCAGATGATCGCGGCGAGCGTTCCAGCGACGGCGCCCGCCAGATGGTATTCCCAGCTCACGCCCGCTTCGCGCGGCAGCACGGTCACCAGCATTCCGCCATACAGCAAGAAGGTCACCATCGCCACCGCGATCGAGCGCGGCTCCCAGCGCAACACGCCGAGGGTGAACAGGAAGAACATCAGCCCGTGGCCCAGTCCGCTGGCGCCGATGTGGGCCGAATCGCGCCCGATCAGCCAGGTGCCCAGTCCCGACAGGATCCAGATCAGCGGCAGCGCGCGGCGCGAGGCCAGTGGATGGGCGTACAGCGCCAGCGTACCCAGCACCAGGATCGGCAGCGTATTGCTGACCAGGTGCTGCCACGAACCGTGGATCAGTGGCGCGGTGAGCACGCCGATCAAACCGACCGGATCGCGCGGCGTCACCCCGAATGCATGCAGGCTGCGTCCGACCATCCATTCGACGAGCTTGATCCACCACAGCAGGCCGGCAAAACCGCCGGTCAACAGCAGCGCACGCCAGAACGCAGCCGAATCGCGCAGGCGCGTGTGGTGATCGAGTGCGGGGTCGAAGGGCTCGCCAGGCTGCATCGGCAAAACATGGGGTGTTGATCGCGCCGATGCAAGGGTCGGGATCCCGCAGGCCCGCGACCGATCCCGATGCCGCCGCGCGCGGAAACCCTGCAGCGCCGCGGGTGCCTACCTGCCGCGATCAGCGCACCGCCCCTTGGCAGGGCAGCGCGCATCGCCGTTTTCAGCCTCAGGCGGCGGTTTTCGCGTCGTCGTGGAACTGCTCTTCTTCGGTCGAGCCGTGCAGCGCCGACAGCGAACTCTGGCCGGCGGCGATCACTTCGTTGAGCTTGTCGAAATAGCCGGTGCCGACTTCGCGCTGGTGCTTGGCGGCGGTATATCCGCGCGATTCGGCGCCGAACTCGGCCTCCTGCAGTTCGACATACGCGGCCATCTGACGATCCTTGTAGCCGGTGGCGAGATTCCACATCGAATAGTTCAGCGCATGGAAGCCGGCCAGGGTGATGAACTGGAACTTGTAGCCGTAGCTGGCCAGTTCCTTCTGGAACTTCGCGATCGTGGCCTCGTCGAGATTCTTCTTCCAGTTGAAGCTCGGCGAGCAGTTGTAGGCCAGTAGCTTGCCGGGAAACTTCGCGTGGATGGCGTCGGCGAACTGCTTGGCCTGCTTCAGATCCGGAGTCGAGGTCTCGCACCAGATCAGATCGGCATAGGGCGCATACGCAAGCCCGCGGCTGATCGCCTGCTCGATGCCCATCCGCGTCTCGTAGAAGCCCTCGACCGTGCGCTTGCCGATGCAGAACGGCTGGTCGTTGGGATCGACGTCCGAGGTGATCAGTGCCGCACCCATCGCATCGGTGCGCGCAACGATCACGCTCGGCACGCCCGCAAGGTCGGCCGCCAGGCGCGCAGCAACCAGCTTCTGCACCGCTTCCTGGGTCGGCACCAGCACCTTGCCGCCCATGTGGCCGCACTTCTTGGCCGAGGCCAGTTGGTCTTCCCAGTGCACGCCGGCGGCACCGGCCTCGATCATGTGCTTCATCAGCTCGAATGCGTTGAGCACGCCGCCGAAACCGGCCTCGGCATCGGCCACGATCGGCTGCAGCCAGTCGATGTCGTCCTTGCCTTCGGCGTGATGGATCTGGTCGGCGCGCAGCAGCGCGTTGTTGATCCGGCGCACCACGTTGGGCACCGAGTCGACCGGATACAGCGACTGGTCGGGATACATCGCACCCGCCGTATTCGCATCCGCCGCCACCTGCCAGCCGGACAGGTAGATCGCCTTCAATCCCGCCTTGACCTGCTGCATCGCCTGGTTGCCGGTCATCGCGCCCAGCGCATTCACGAACGGCTCGTTGTGCAGGTGGTGCCACAGCTTTTCCGCGCCACGCCGCGCCAGCGTATGTTCAACGTGCACCGTGCCGCGCAGGCGCACCACGTCCTCGGCCGAATAGCTGCGCTTGATCCCGCTCCAGCGGGAATTGTTGGCCCAGTCGAGGGCGAGTTGTTCTGCGGTGGGGAGCGTGGTCTTCATGGGGCGCCTGGGTTCGTGCGGGTGGGAGGTGTGGGGCGTGGTGGAATTGCGTTTGCCATTCGTGGCTTCACAACAGCCGCTCGTAAGCCGGCAGCGTCAAGAACTCCGCCAGCTCGTTCGCGTGGGTCAGCTCGGACAGCATCTGCGTGGCCTCGCCGATTCGCGCCTGTCCCGGCAGTCCGCTCGTCGGCACGCGCTGCACTATGTCGGCGATGGCGGCGTCGAACAGCGCGAAGTCGATGGCGGTGCCGTCGTCGAGCACTTGGCCGCCGACGTGCAGCCACTGCCACAGCTGCGCGCGTGAGATCTCGGCGGTGGCGGCGTCTTCCATCAAGTGGTGGATCGGCACGCAGCCGAGACCGTCGAGCCAGGCGGCCAGGTAACGCACGCAGACATCGATGTTGTTGAGAAACCCCGCGCGGCTGATGCTGCCGGCGATCGGTGCGATCAGCGCACTGCGATCGACGCGCACGTCGTCGCGTGCAACGTGCCGCTGGTTGGGAGTTGGCATCAGCGCATCGAATACGCCCTGCGCGATCGGAATCAAACCCGGATGCGCGACCCAGGTGCCATCGTGACCGGCGCGCGCTTCGCGCTCCTTGTCAGCGCGCACGCGGGCCATCGCGTTTTCGTTCGCTTGCGCATTGCCGCTGATCGGAATCTGTGCTGCCATGCCGCCCATCGCAAACGCGCCGCGCTGGTGGCAGGTCTGGATCAGCAGGTCCGAGTAGGCCTTCAGGAATCCCTGCGCCATGGTGATCTGGCCGCGCTCGGGCAACACCCGATCGGCGTGCGCGCGAAAGGTCTTGATGTAGGAAAAGATGTAGTCCCAGCGACCGCAGTTGAGCCCTGCGATGCGGCCCTTGAGCGCGTGCAGGATCTCGTCCATCTCGAACACCGCCGGCAGGGTCTCGATCAGCACGGTGACTTTCATGGTGCCGATCGGCAGGCCAAGGCGCACTTCCGCGAACGCCATCACCTCGTCCCACAGCGCCGCTTCCGTGTGGCTCTCAAGCTTGGGCAGATACCAGAACGGACCACGACCGTGCGCGGCCAACGTCGCTGCGTTATGGAAGGCGAACAGGCCGAAGTCGAACAGCGAGCCGGAGATCGGCACGCCATCGATCAGGACATGCTTCTCCGGCAGATGCCAGCCGCGCGGCCGCACCATCAGCACCGCCGGATTCGGTTTGAGCGCGTAGTGCTTGCCCTCAGGCGAGGTGAACGCAATGTTGCCGGTCACCGCGTCGCGCAGGTTGAGCTGGCCTTCGACCTGCGCATCCCAGGTCGGACTGCTGGAGTCCTCGAAGTCGGCCATGAACACCTTCGCGCCCGAGTTCAGCGCGTTGATGATCATCTTGCGATCGACCGGCCCGGTGATCTCGACCCGACGATCCGCGAGCGCCTCGGGAATCGGCGCCACGCGCCAGTCGTCTTCGCGGATGCTGCGCGTTTCCGGCAGGAAGTCGGGCAGGGCGCCGGCATCGAATTGCGCCTGTCGCACGCGGCGCGCAGCCAGACGCGCCTGCCGCAGCGGCTCGAAGCGTTGATGCAGCGCCTTGAGGAATGCGAGCGCTGACGGCGTGAGGATGTCGTCGAACTGAGCGCGCTGCACGCCGACAAGCGTGATGCCGCTGGAACCGGATGCGTGGTCGGTGCTGCTGACTGCTGGCATGAGAGCCTCTGGAGCGCGGGATGCTGGAGCCAGTTCCCGAGGTCAACGACTGTGGACCCGAACCATTGGTTTGACAAACCAAATGTTTCAATGCGTCATATTGACCATGTCAATGAGTCGATAAGCCTCTGATGCAGCGCAACATCGATGGCAAACGTTTGAAGATTTCGGGCCGCAAACCGGTCTCGAAGGCGCGCGCACAGCAGCGCCTGGCGACCGCCGGCGCGCTGCCGCAGATCCCGGACAAGGCTGCGCGCTTCTACTATAAAGGCAACCGCATCAAGCAGTTGCGCGCATTTTGCTACTCGGCGAAGTTGGGCACCCTGTCACGCGCGGCCGAGGCACTGTTCCTGTCGCAGCCCTCGATCAGCCTGCAACTGGCAGCTCTCGAGGCCGAGCTGGGTGCGCGCCTTCTCGAGCGCAGCGGCCGCCGGGTGCAGCTGACCCGCGAAGGCGAGGCCCTCTATGCGCTCGCCCTGCCGCTGGTCGAGGGACTCGACGGCCTCGACGGTGAATTCCGCAACCGCGTGCAGGGCCTGGACGCGGGCGAGCTGAACATCGCGGCCGGCTCATCGACCATCCACTATCTGCTGCCGGCACTGGTCAAGACCTATCGCGAACGCTACCCGCAGGTGCGCCTGAAGCTGTCCAACGTGACCGGCATCGACGGTCTTGCGCTGCTGCGCCAGGACGCGGTCGACTTCGCGGTGGGCTCGATGATCGATGTGCCCAACGACCTGCGCTATGAGCCGGTGTACCACTTCGATCCGATGCTGATCACCCCGCTCGACCATCCACTCGCCGCGCGCCGCGATGTGCGCCTCGAAGATCTCTCGCCCTACGGGCTGATCCTGCCGCCGCGACGCCTGACCACCTATCGTCTGGTGGACCTGATCTTCCAGCAGCGCCAGGTGCCCTATCACGTGGCGATCGAAGTCGGCGGTTGGGACGTGATCAAGCAATACGTCGCGATGGGACTCGGCATCTCGATCGTCACCGGCATTTGCCTGGCGCCGAACGATCGGCTCGCGGTGCACAACATGCGGCAATACTTTCCGCAGCGCTCCTATGGCGTGGTGATCCGCAACGGCAAATACTTGAGTCCGCAGGCGCGCGCCTTCATGGACCTGATCCGGCCGAATCTTTTCACGCGCCGCGACTATTACGAGGCGGGGCATTCCGAGCGCTGAGCGCGCTGGTGAGTGCGCAGGGCAGGGCGGGGGATTGCCCGCTGCCCGCTTGCATCCTGTACGCGTCGGGCTGCCGCTGCGTCGGCGCGCGGATAGTCGGTGTAGCCCGCAGGCCCGGGCGTGTAAAGGGTTGCCGGGTTCATGACGTTGATCGGCGCATCCTTTGCGAAACGCTCGACCAGATCCGGATCGGCGACGTATGCCGAGCCGAACACCACCGCATCGAGCAAGCCCGCTGCGCGCGCGGCGCGCTCCTGCAAAAATCCGCCCTCAACCCCGCGCGCGACGCTCCAGCAGCGGCTGCATGAACACCGCCGCGAGCACGATGGCGACACCAATATAGAACCCCGGCGCCAGCTC
>JBBSDI010000239.1:0-6034 GCA_038249585.1 Lysobacterales bacterium
GGTTCACGCCTGTCCAGGTTCACGCCGGTTCACGCGGTTCACGCGCCGTCCCGGTTCACGTGCCGGTTCACGACGCACCCGCCCGCTTGATCGCGGCGTGCCTGGTTCAGCGCCTGGCCGTGAGAATCGTCGCGACCCCCACGAGGATGATCGCCGCCGCGATCACCTCGTGCATGGTGAGGTGCTCACCGGCGAACAGCACGCCGAAGGCGATCGCGATCGGCGGATTGACGTAGGCGTAGCTGGTGGCGAGCGCTGGACGCACGGTCTGCAGCAGGTACACGTAGGCGGTAAAACCGATCAGCGAGCCGAACACTGCGAGGTAGCCGATGACTGCGATGCCGCTGCTGGTGAAGCGGGTCGGCCATGCTTCGCCGGTGCCCAACGACATCAGGGTCAGCACCGCGCCGCCGGCGAGCATCTGCACGGCAGTGCTCATCCAAACATTGGGCAGGTCGCGGCCACGACTCCAAACCGAACCGAAGGCCCACATGATCGGTGCGGCGATCAGTGCGGCAGCGCCCAGTGGACTGGCGCGGAATTCCGCTCCGGTATTGAGGAACACGATGCCAGCGAAGCCGATCAGCAGTCCCAGCGCGTCGCGGCGCGACGGCCAGCGGCCATAGCCGGCTGCGAACATCGCCGCGAACAGCGGCATGCTGGCGACCGCGACCGCGGCCAGTCCGGACGACACGCTCTGCTGCGCATAGCAAACAAAGCCGTTGCCGCCGCCGAGCAGCAGGATGCCCATGAAACCGCTGTTGCGCGCCTGCGCTGCGCTCGGCAGCGCCACCCCGCGCCAGCGCAGGAAGGCGAACAGTGCCAGACCCGCGCACCAGAAGCGGATCGACGACATCGCAAACGGCGGCAGCGATTCGAGCCCGATCTTGATCGCCAGATAGGTAGAACCCCAGATCAGATACACCGCAACCAAGGCGGCGACGATCAGCAGGCGCTCGCGCGGGGTGCGCGTCGCTGTGGCGGTGTCTGGCATGGGAAGTCGGTGTCGGCGGGCCGCGCATTGTAGTGCGCCGCAGCGGATGTGATGACTACGCCGCCGCCTCGCGGTCGAGGATCGCGCGCTTGTTCGGCAGGCCCCAGCGATAGCCGCCGAGCGAACCGTCCTCGCGGATCACGCGGTGGCAGGGCACGACCAGGGCCAGACGATTCGCCGCACAGGCGCTCGCCACGGCGCGCACCGCGCGCGGCCTGCCGATCGCATACGCGACCTGCGAATAGCTGCGCGTATGCCCGCGCGGAATCCGCATCAACTCCTCCCACACCCGCCACTGGAATGCCGTGGCGCGCAGGTCGGCGGGCACCGGCGCAGGATCGCCATGTAGCGGTGCCAGTCCCAGCATCGCGGATACGCGAGCGATCACGGCCGCTATCCACGCATCGGCGCCGTCGTCGACGCGCTCGCAGTGGGCCTGTGGAAACTCCTGCGCCAACTGTTCGGTGAGCGCGCGGGGATCGCGGCCGAGCGTGACCGCACACAGTCCGCGTTCGGTAGTGGCGACCAGCAGATGACCTGCGGGCGTGAGCACGATCGTGTAGCGGATCGCAACGCCCGCTCCGCCGCGGCGATAGGTGCCCGGGGTCATGCCGATCCGGCGCGCGGCGTCCTCATACACCCGCGACGGTGAGCCGAAGCCGGCACGGTAGACCGCCGCGGTCACCTGTTCGCCCTCGCGCAGCGCGCGTTTGAACTGCGTCAGGCGCAGGCTGTGCGCATACTCGCGCGGGCTCATGCCGTGGCGCGCGCGAAAAGCGCGGGTCAGATGCGATGCGCTGATGCCGCAACGGCGCGCGAGTTCGGTCAGGGTCGGTGCGTTATCCGGCGCGGCATCGATGGCCGCGCGGGCCTGGTCAACCGGATCTAGTGTGGCGGACGCGTGCATCGGGGTGCTCCATGGATCGACCCCGCAAAAAATAACGCCCGCACGTGGCGGGCGCTATCCGAAAATTGTGTCAGCGCCAGTCAGAGGTTCGGCAGCAGCGGTTTGCCGCCGCGGACACTGCCATCGACGACCTGAAACTCACCCTCGATCACGGTCGTGCGCGAACCGGCGCGCCCAATCGAAGCTGCGGAACCGCGCATCAGCGACAGCACGCCATGCGCCACGGCACCGATTGTCAAAACGCCCAGTGCGACCACCGCGCCGACCATCGCCAGACCGATCACCGCGAACAGGCCAACGAACAGCAGCGCGCCGCGCGCGATGCGGCGGGGGCGGAAGCTCGAAGTGCGGAAATAGATGCTCATGGGGTTCCAGGGACGGCCGGTCGAGTGATCTAGAATGGGAGGCTGCGGGGTGTAATGCAAGTGCCACGAACCTGTGAGTGTGAGTTGTGAGAAAAGTGTTATGCAGACTTGAAGAAATCGTTGACGGGGGGGCGTCCAGCGCCGAGGTTTCGTCGTCCACCGGCGGATTTTCGGTGCTGATGACGCGCGTCGGCGACACCGTGCACGCATTTCACAACGAGTGCCCGCATGCAGCGCGGCGCCTCGACTGGGCGCCCGGCAAATTCCTCATCGAAGGGCGTTTGCTGATCTGTGCCGCGCACGGTGCCAGCTTTGCACTCGATAGCGGCGAATGCATCGGTGGCCCCAGCCGCGGCGCCGGACTCAAGCGCATCGCCGTGCAAGTGATCGATGGCGAAGTGGTGTTGGGCTGATGCGCCACTTCGCGAGTTAGAATTCGCCATGGACATCTGGCTCAACGGCGAGCAGCGCCACTTCGACCCACCGCTGAGCATCAGCGCACTGCTTGATCGCGCCGGCTTCGCGCAGCGGCGAGTGGCAGTCGAGGTCAATCAACACATCGTGCCGAAGTCGCGCCATCCTGAGCATCTGCTGGCGTGCGGGGACCGGGTGGAGATCGTGCACGCGCTGGGCGGCGGTTAGACTGTCGGAATTCCCCTTCGCCGCACAATTTACGATGACTCGCATGACGCCACCATGGGCAGGCCCCTATTCGGTCGACGCCGATCCGCTGATCATCGCCGGCAAGGCATATCGATCGCGGCTGCTCACCGGTACCGGCAAGTTCGCCGATCTTGACGAGACCCGCCGCGCCACGGAAGCGGCCGGCGCGCAGATCGTGACGGTCGCCATTCGGCGCACCAATATTGGCCAGGATGCCAGCGAGCCCAACCTGCTCGACGTGCTGCCGCCATCGATCTACACCATCCTGCCCAACACCGCCGGCTGCTACAGCGCCGACGATGCGGTGCGCACCTGCCGCCTCGCGCGCGAGTTGCTCGACGGCCACCAGTTGACCAAGCTCGAAGTGCTGGCCGATCCGCGCACGCTGTACCCGAACATGCCCGAGACCCTGAAGGCCGCCGAGGTGCTGGTGCGCGACGGCTTCGAGGTGATGGTCTATTGCACCGACGATCCGATCCAGTGCAAGCGGCTCGAGCAGATCGGCTGCGTCGCGGTGATGCCGCTGGCAGCACCCATCGGTTCGGGTCTGGGGATCCAGAATCGCTGGAGTCTGATCGAGATCGTGGAGCAGGCGAGGGTGCCGATCCTGGTCGATGCCGGCGTCGGCACGGCATCGGATGCGGCCATCGCGATGGAGCTTGGCTGCGATGGTGTGCTGATGAATACCGCGATCGCGGCGGCGAAGAACCCGGTGCTGATGGCCAGCGCGATGCGCAAGGCGATCCAGGCCGGCCGCGAGGCCTATCTGGCGGGGCGCATTCCGCGCAAGCGGCATGCGTCGGCGTCGAGTCCGATCGACGGCACGATCGGTTGAAGCGGCTGGTCGGGTTCCGGGTGCAGCGCGCCCTTCAACTACGCGAACGCCGCAAGCAGCACGCGTCGATGACATGAGCCAGGACGATTCTTCCGCCACACCCGATCGGCGCATCCGCAGCTTCGTGCTGCGCCAGGGCCGCATCACGCCGGCCCAGCAGCGTGCCTTTGAGCAGCACTGGCAGCAGCGCGGCATCGACTTCACCGGCTCTATCCGCGATTTCGACGTGCAGTTCGGGCGGCACGCACCACGGGTGATCGAGATCGGCTTCGGCAACGGCGAGCAACTGCTGCACGCAGCGCGCAGCGATCCCGCGCGCGACTATCTCGGCATCGAGGTGCATCGTCCCGGTGTCGGTCGTGTACTCAACCAGGCCGCCGATGCTGCTTTGGACAACCTGCGCGTCTACCGCCACGACGCCGTTGAGGTGCTCGAACGCGAGATCGCAGTCGACTCGCTTGCAGAGGTGCGCATCTATTTTCCCGACCCATGGCACAAATCTCGGCACCACAAGCGCCGTCTGGTGCAGCCGGAATTCGTCGCTCTTCTCGCCTCGCGGCTGGCACGCGGCGGCCTGCTGCACCTGGCCACCGACTGGCAGCACTACGCCGACCAGATGCTGGAGGTTGCCAGCGGCTGCACGGCGCTGCGCAACATCCAAGCCAGCGGCGGGTTCATGCCGCGCCCTGCGTGGCGCAGCGAAACCCACTTCGAGCGGCGCGGGGTGAAGCTCGGCCACGGGGTGTGGGATCTGCTGTTCGCGCGCGCGGCTGTCGTTTTGCCATAGGGCAGGTCGTCCCGACCTGCCGCGTGGGTGCGGAAAGCGGGTTCGTGGTGGGGCGTCGCGTCGCGGGTCGGGTCGACCCGCGCCATGGCGCAACCGAGCGTTTTCGCGTCGCGGGTCGTGGCGACCCGCGCTACGGCATGTGCGGGTTCGGGGTCCGCATTGCGCCTTGCTGCGATTGCGGATGCCATGCGGCACGCGGTCGGCGTATCCTTGGGCACGCGGGCGGCCCATTGGATGGCTGGCGCGTGCGGCGCTGTCCCGGCGTCGTGGACTACGAGGAACCTCGCGCACGCTTCATGGATGCCGGCCTGACCCTCACCCCGCAGATGGCGATCGTGCTCGCGCTGATCGTCTTCACCGTGGTGATGTTCACCCTCGAGTGGATTCGCGCCGACATCGTCGCGCTGCTGGTGCTGGTGACGATCGGCGTGGCCAACCTGGTGCCGGCCGAGCAGATCTTCAACGGCTTTGCCGGTAATGCGGTGATGGCGATCCTCGCGACCATGATCCTGGGCGCGGGGCTGGATCACACCGGGGTGATGTCGAAAGCCGCCTCGTTCATCCTGCGTATGTCGCAGGGGATGGAAAAGCGCCTGCTGCTGGTGCTGTGCGCGATGACCGGGGCGATGTCGGCGTTCATGCAGAACCCCGCGCTGACTGCGCTGTTCCTGCCAGTGGTCTCGCGCATCTCCTCGCGCACCGGGCTGCCGCTGTCGCGCCTGCTGATGCCGATGGCCTGCTGCATCATCCTCGGCGGCACCCTGACCATGGTCGGCAATTCGCCGCAGATCCTGCTCAACGATTTGATCTCCTCGGTCAACCGCAACCTGCCGCCCGGGGCCGACACCATCGATCCGATCGGCATGTTCACCATCACCCCGATCGGGCTGCTGCTGCTGGCCGGTGGCCTGGCCTACTTCAGCATCTGGTGGGATCGTCTGCTGCCGCAGCGCGAGGATCGCAACAGCGTCACGCCATCGCGCACCGAGTCGTACTTCGCCTCGACCTACGGCATAGCCGGCGAGGTGATCGAGCTGCTGGTGACCGCCGACAGTCCACTGGTCGGACAATCGATCGGCGAGTTGGAGGCGCAGGCCTCGACCCCGCTGGTGCTGGCCATCCGCACCGGCGAGGAGGCGCGGCTGGCGCCGCCGGCCGATCAGATGATCTGGGTCGGCACCGTGTTGGGACTGCTCGGCAAACGCGACGAGGTCGCCGAGTGGGCCGACATCGTGCATCTGCGGGTCCTGCCGGGCCTGCGCAATTTCGGCGATCTGTTCAATCCCAGTCGTGCGGGCATCGCCGAGGCGGTGGTGCCACCGGCGTCGCGTTACGTGGGGCAGAAGGTCGGCGACCTGCGCCTGCGCAAGCGCAGCAACATCTCGGTACTGGCGATCAATCGCGGCACCAAGATCTTCCGCGACGATATCCGCCAGGTGCAGGTGCGCACCGGCGACACCCTGGTCTTCCACGGTTTCTGGAA
>JBBSDI010000240.1:0-6014 GCA_038249585.1 Lysobacterales bacterium
GCCAGACCGGGACAGGCACTGAAACGGGGCAAAGACCGGGACAGGCGCTGAAAGGAACCAGTCCGGGACGGGCACTGAAACATACCCACAACGATGCGTGTCCCGATCGTTGCGATCGTTGCCGCCCACAACGATGCGTGTCCCGATCGTTGCCGATCGTTGATCGCAGATCGGCGCTGCTCAATCGCCGTCGACGTCCTCGACCACATCGTCCATGTCGAACGGGATCGAAACTTCCGCGCGACCATCGTTGACCAGCACGGCAAAGTGCAGGTGCGGGCCGCTGCTGAAGCCGGTATTTCCCGACAGCCCCAGCAGGGTGCCTGCCGCGACCCGCTGACCGGGCTTGACGCCGACACCGTAGTACTCCAGGTGCGCGTACATCGCCATGCTGCCGTCCTCGTGCAGGATGCGCACGAAGTTGGCGCGGTGCGCGAAGCTCTCGATATCCTGCCCGTTGCCCCGATAGTCGTCCTGGATCTGCATCACCACGCCCTCGCGCGCGGCCAGCACCCTCGTGCCGACCGGCACCGTGAAGTCCAGCGCGTAGCGGCTCTGCGCATGCGTGTGGCTGTAGCGACCATTGAATCCCTGCCCGAGCCGCCACTGCGTATCCGCCGCGAACGGAATGCGATAGCGCGCGGCCAGCGAATGGCGCGCATTGGGTGAACCCGGCAGCGCCGAGAACGCCAGCTTGAACTGTGCCGGTCGCGCGCGATCGACATGGGTCACTTCGACCAGCACCGCCTCGGCCAAGGCAGGGATCACGCGCCGATACGGCAAGGCCGGATCAGCGCGCATGTTGTCGCGCTCGCCCCAATCGACGCTGACCATCAGGGGCCCCGCCAGCAGATTGGTGAAGTAGTAGCGAACGCCGCCCTCGATCGGTGCTTCGCGCATGGTGTACCAGCGAGCTTCCTCTTCGGCATCGCGCTCCTCATCGCGCGACATCGGGATCTCCGGCTCGTCGGCGGCCGCCGGCGGCGCCGCGTCCGGTCGCACGACTACAGCCGCCGCCAGCGCGGCCAGCACCAGCAGCAGGACCACGCGTGCACGACCGCGCGCGGCAACAGAGCGCGGCTGCGACATGTCAGTCTGGTCGGCTGTGCGGCATGGACGGCAGGGTAACCAGGAATGCGGGTGTGTGGCCATCCGCAGCGCGCACAGACTCAGGCCGACCAAGGCCCGGAGGGCCTGCAGAAGGGCTTTCTCAGGCGCCGTATCGCGCCTTGACCTCGCGCCGCGTCGGCATCGCCGCTGCAGCGCCCGCGGATTCGGTCGACAGTGCGGCCACGCGGGTGGCGTGCACGACGGCATCGCGAAACGGTTTGGCCATGCCGTAGAGGATCATGCCGGCCGCGAGGCCGCCATTGAAGGCGTCGCCGGCACCGACGGTATCGATGGTCTGCGCGGCTTGCGCGGGTACCCGGTAGTAGGCGTTGCCGTCGCCGTGGCGCACGGCGTTGGCGTGGCTGACGAAACAGCCTTGCTCACCGAGCGTGATCACCACCGTGGGCGCTGCAAGTTTGCGACACAGCGCGTGCAGCATCGGATCGGGAAACTCCCAGTAGCGCTGCGCGACCGGTTGGCCGTGGATGTGTTCGAGCAGGAACGCGAACTCGGACTGATTGGGCGTGATGATGTGCGCCAGCGAGGCCAGTTGCGGACTCAACGCGCGATTGATCGGCGCGGGATTGAGGATCACCGTGGTGCCGGCGGCGTGCGCGATGTGCATCGCCTCCAGCGTTGCTTGCGGGTTGCTCTCGAGCTGGCACAGCAGCAACTTGGCCTCGGCGATGGACGCTGCGTGCGCGCGCACGAAGTCGACCGACAGCGTGTGGTTGGCGCCCAGCGCGACCACGATGCGGTTGTCGCCCTGCGCATCGACCACGATGCCGGCGCTGCCGGTGGCCGCATCGGTTCGCGTTTCGAACTGGGCCGGCACGCCGAAGGCGCTGGCGCAATCGCGCGCCGCCTGCGCCAGCGCATCACTGCCGAGTGCGCCCAGAAACAGGGTGCGGATCTGCTGTCGATGGCAGGCCACCGCCTGGTTGAAGCCCTTGCCACCCGGCCCGCTGTTGAACACCCCGATCACCGACTCGCCGGTGTGCGGAAACGCCGACGTGGTCCAGGTGTGATCCTGGTTGTAGGAGCCGAGGACGACGGTGTCGAAGGAGGGCATTCGCCATTCGCCGCCAACAACTCACCCAAACCCGCCCAGCTTCGACAGCACCCCCGCGATCGTCGCCGTCATCAGCGTGGCGATGGTGCCGCCCAGCACTGCACGCAGGCCGAAGCGGGCGAGGTCGCCGCGTCGCTCGGGGGCGAGGCTGCCGATGCCGCCGATCTGGATTGCGATGGACGAGAAATTGGCAAAGCCGCACAGCGCGTAGGTGGCGATCAGGACCGAGTGCGAGGACAGGGTCGCTTGCATTTCGTTCAGTGCTGCATAGGCGACGAACTCGTTGAGCACGATCTTCTGGCCGATCAAGCCACCGATCTGGTCGGCTTCCGCCCACGGCACGCCGATCACCCAGGCGATCGGCGACAGCACGTAGCCGAGGATGGTCTGCAGGCTCAGTACCACCGGGGTCACGGCATCGCCGGTCATCGCGGCGTTGATGCTCCAGCCGCTCGACAGCTCAATGCCACCGATCCACGCCAGCGGTGCGTTGAGCATCGCGATCAATGCGATGAACGCGATCAACATGCCGGCGACGTTGATCGCCAGGCGCACACCGTCGGCGGCACCGACTGCCGCACCATCGATCACGTTGACCGTGGTCTTTTCGATCTCGATCTTGACCGTGCCGCGGGTCAGCGGCTCGCCGACTTCCGGGATCAGCAGTTTGGCCACCACCAGCGTGGCGGGTGCGGCCATTACGCTCGCGGCCAGCAGGTGCTTGGCGAAGAACTCCATCTGGGTCGGGTCGCCGCCGCCGAGCATCAGCACATAGGCCGCAAGCACGCCGCCGGCGATATGCGCCATGCCGCCGATCATCATCGTCATCAGCTCGGAGTCGGTCATTCTGCCGATGTAGGGCTTTACCGTCAGCGGTGCCTCGGTCTGGCCGACGAAGATGCTGGCGGTGACGCTGGTGGTTTCCGCTCCCGAGACATTCATCACGCGGGTGATCGCCCACGCGATGCGCCTGACGATCTGCTGCATCACGCCAAGGTGGTAAAGCGCGCCCATCAGGGCGGCGAAGAAGATGATCGTAGGCAGCACCTGGAAGGCAACGATGAAGCCGAACTTCTGGATATCGATCAGCGGGCCGAATACGAAGCGCGAGCCCTCCGCGGTGAACTCCAGCACGCGCACGAAGACCTTGGCGAGGAAGCCGAAGACCTCGCGGCCCAGCGGCACCAGCAGCACCAGAGCGGCGAACATGATCTGCAGCACCACGCCGGTGCCCACCAGCTTCCAGTCGACCCGACCTTTGTTGTTGGAGAACAGCCACGCGATGGCGAGCAGCACGCCGAGGCCGAACAGGCCGAACAGGATTTCCCCGATGGATTGCATGGATCAGCGCCCCCGCGCAGTACGCGTCGAATGATCGTGCAGACTAGATGATGGTTGGCGCGGGCGGCAAGGCGCGTGCGGATCAGCCGGACGCGGTGGACTTGTTCACAGGTCCCGTAGCGCAGTCCTCGGCGCGCACGCTGCCAGCGCCGCTGAAGGGCCCGGCGGGTGGCGTCAGTGGGGCAGGTTGCGGACTGGCATTGATCGCGCTGCGAAGCCGGGCCGCCTGCGCTTCG
The DNA here is from genome assembly GCA_038249585.1 of Lysobacterales bacterium. Lineage (GTDB taxonomy): Bacteria > Pseudomonadota > Gammaproteobacteria > Xanthomonadales > Ahniellaceae > UBA4656. The sequence goes on from JBBSDI010000240.1 coordinate 3,760, forward strand.
GAGGCTGCAACGTCGGCGGGAGCGAGTCGTGCATCGAGCTGGTCGAGCGTGCGCCGAACCATATCGACGCCGCGGTTGCCGCGCCGGAATCCGCCGTCGCCTCGGGCGCTGCTGGCGCCAGGAGCGCTTGCGGCAACCAGCAGCAGCGCGCGCGCCCGGACCGGATCGGGCGCTGCGACTTCGGAAAGCAAGCCAAACATTCCCGCCGAGCCCGCGAGCGCCAGGCCAAGCGGCATCAACAACGAGCGGTCGCCAGCGGCGATTGCCGCCTCCGCCATGGTTGTCGCCTCTGCACGATAGCGATCGAGAATCTGCGGGTGGTGCACGGCCGATCCGTCGTTCCACCAGGCCGCGCTCACGAAGCTGGTCATCGCAGGCAGGCTGCCGAGGCGCGCGGCTTCGTACAGCCAGGGCAGCGAGTTGCGGGTCTGCTCGCGGGAGATGTCCGCGCAGATCTGCGCATCGACCTCGATGCCGACGTCCAGGCGTGCAGCGGCATCGATCTGCCAATCGGGAATGCTCTCGCCGTCGCGCCCGCTGCCATCGCGGTTGCGCTGCGGATTGGCCAGGGGGTCGAACATTCCGCGGAACATCCGCCGACGTTCGAGCGATCCGCAACGCGACAGTTCGGCTGCGAGTCGGCACGCAGCGGGCGCTTCGCCGGCTTTTGCGCGTTGTTCGAGTTCGGATAGCACGCCGGCCAGCGGCGCACCGATCGGCGGTAGCGGTTGCGGGAGCGGTTGCGCTGTGGCCGCCGCGGGCGCCGCTGGACGTGCGGGAGCGGGCGGGATCGCTGCGGGCGAGCCGTCGGTTGCTGCGCGTTGCGCGCCGCGCGGTGTGTTCGCCTGCGGCACTGCTTCGGTTCGCGGTGCGCCGTCGATGCTGGCGCCGACGCCCGCGGGCGAGCTCGGCAGCGACCAAGCCAACGCTGCCAGCAGTCCGATCGCGAACGCGGCACCAGCGATGATGGCGGTGGATTTCACGATCGCACTCCGTTGGATCGGGCCGCATCTGCGCGGGCGAGAAGGATAGCAGCCAGTGATGGGCACTCCGATTGGTGCGGCTACCTTGGTCGCCCGCTGGGTGGGCTCCTGCAAGAGCGCGATCGAAGGCGAATCCGTTCGTTCGCTGCAGCGACGCATCCTCGCTGTGGGAGCCGGCATGCCGGCCACAGGCGCCCTGCCATGCGTTCTCGGGTGCTCGATGGGCTCCAGTCGCTGCCATGGCAGCTCCCACATCGGCAGGAGCGCACCGCGTGCGTGATGGGCAGCTCCGATGGGTGCGGCCACATCGGTCGCCCACAGGGTGGGCTTCTGCACGAGCGCGATCGACGGCGAATCCGTTTGTTTGCCGCAGCGATGTTTCCTCGCTGTGGGAGCCGGCATGCCGGCGACAGGCGCGGCCGGGAAGCTTCATCCTCGCGCCGATCGTGCGCTGGGAGTTGGCACCACCAACTGGGAACTGGGCGTGCGTGGCGCGATCGGAGCGCGTACGACGTGCCCTACGCGCCGCACTGGACCGCAACCGCGCGCGTCGGTTGGCAGTAGCGGCCGCGGGACGTCTCGGCCGAAGTGCAGTCAATATCCGAACAATTCAGCCATTTCGCCAACACCGAGGCCGCGGCCGCGACCGGTCAGACCGGCCTCATCGCCGGCTGGGCGATATGGAGCCTGACGCTGAACTGGATCCCGCCCGAGCGTGGCTGGAGCGCGTTCGCGGCGCTGAAAAACACCGGCGAGCGCGACTTCGTCCTCGACCGCACGCGCGGCATCCTTACCGGTAGCCCGCGGCAGTTCGTCGCCGGCCTGCGCTACGCCTTCTGAGCGCGTCCGCCAGAGCACAGCGGACGCGCGCGGACGCCTCCGGACGCCTCCGGACATAGTATGAGGTCGAGCAAAATGCGTGCTGCGCCAGATGCTTGAGAGATTTGCTCTGGTTGGCATGATGGGTGCATTGATGGTTCCCGAGCACAACGCCCGGGGCCATCATCTTGATCCGCGATACCAGCCAAACCGATCGGGTGATTGCCGCCCCGCCGACCGCGCCGCGCCGCTGGCTGCTGCTCGGCGCCATCGTGCTCGGCGCGATCGTGGTGTTCGCGCTGTTCGTGCCGGGCATGGCGCGCTGGATGAGCGCCTCGGCCTCGATCAGCAGCGAGCGCCTGCGTTTTGCACAGGTGCGCAGCGACACCCTGGTGCGCGATGTCGCAGCGCAGGCGCGGATTGTCGCCGCGCGCAGTCCGACCCTGTATGCGC
>JBBSDI010000241.1:0-6005 GCA_038249585.1 Lysobacterales bacterium
GCGATAGTCGACGCGCCTAGTCCGGGGTCGCGGCCAGCAACGCGGCGATGATCCCGACCAACGGCCCGGTCGCGCGCTTGAGGTTCGCGAAAACCTCATCGAGGCTGATCGGCGGCAGATCGCGCCGGCCTGTGCCGCGCGCATCGCAGCCCGCCGCCCAGTTGGCCACGGGGGCGAGGCATGCGTAGTCGAGTTGCAACTCGCGGGCCAGCGCTGCCTCGGGCATGCCGGTCATGCCGACGAGGTCGCAGCCGTCGCTCGCCATGCGCACGATTTCGGCGATGGATTCGAAGCGCGGGCCTTGCGTGGCGCCGTAGGTTGCGGGTTCGACGAGGTCGATCGCGCAATCGCGCGCTGCACTGCGGATCGCGTCGCGCAGGCTTGCGGTGTAGGGCTCGCCGAACTCGGCGTGGCGCATCGTGCCTTCGCCGTCGGTGTCCCAGAACGACGACTCGCGGCCGTGGGTGTAGTCGATCACCTGGTCGGGCATCACCAGCGCGCCGGGCGCCATGCGCGGCGTGATGCCGCCGACGGTGTTGATCGCCAGCACGCGGCGTGCGCCGAGTGCGTGCAAGGCCCAGATGTTGGCGCGGTAGTTGACCCGGTGCGGGGCTACCGCATGGCCCTTGCCGTGGCGCGCAAGGAAGGCAACCCGATTGCCCGCTATGCAGCCGAGCATCACCGGCGCCGACGGCCGGCCGTAGGGGGTAACGATCTCGTGCGGCCGCGCGTCGTCGAGACCGGGCAGATCGTAGACGCTGGTGCCGCCGATGACTGCCAGCACCAGCGACTCCTGCGCAGCACTCACAACGCGTAGATCGCCGGCAGGTTGCGACCCTGCTCGTGGTAGTCCATGCCGAATCCGAATACGTAGCGATCCGGCACCTCGACGCCGACGTAGTCGGCCTCGAGGCCGGGTACCGTACGACCGTGCATCTTCTGGCACAGCACCGCGATGCGCACGCTGGCCGCGCCCAGCGCCAGGCAGTGGCGCTTGACTGCATCGAGGGTATAGCCCTCATCGAGGATGTCGTCGACCAGCAGCACGTGGCGACCGGCCAGCGCGATGCGCGGCGCCTTTACCCATTGCAGCTGGCCGCCGGTGGTCGCGCTGCGGTAGCGCGTGGCATGGCAGTAGTCGAACTCGCAGTCGATGCTGACTGCCAACGCCAGATGCCCGCCGAAGATCAGACCGCCGTTCATCACCGGCATGAACACCGGCCAGGTGCCTTCAAGATCGCGCGCGATCTGTGCGCCGATCCGTGCGGTAGCGGCCATCAGGGTGTTGCGATCGTGGAGCAGTTGTGCGCTGGCGAGCGCGTCAGCCAGCGGGTGTGCAATCACGCGCTGGCTTCCAGCTTGGGCTCGTTGAGGGAACACACGCGCGCGACGAAGCGGCGACGCTGGGGATTGCCGATCAGGCGCTCCCAGGTTTGCGGGACCAGACCCATCAGCCCGGCGATGCGCTCATCGCGCACGTGCGTGCGGAATGCCACGGCCGCCAGCGCCTCGGCGACCTGGGCGGGCTGGCACACCAGCACGAAATCGCAGCCGGCATCGAGGTGGGCGCTGATCCGGCCCTTGATGCCCCCGGCAGACTCGGCTGCTGCCATGCAGATGTCGTCGCTGAACACAGCGCCGCCGAAGCGCAAATCGCCGCGCAGGATGCCGCCGATCCAGCGCCGCGAGTAGCCGGCCGGGTCGGGGTCGACGGCGGGATAGCGCACGTGGGCCATCATCACCGCCTCCGCACCCGCAGCGATGGCGTCGCGGAACGGCAACACGTCTTCGGTCATGATCGTGTGCAACGGGCGCGGATCGACCGCTTCGTCGAAGTGGGTGTCTTCAGACACCGACCCATGGCCGGGAAAATGCTTGATGGTGGCAGCCATGCCGGCCATCCGCATGCCGCGCAGGTAGGCCAGCGACAGTGCCGAGACCACTTCGGGATCGGGGTCGAAGGCACGCAGGCCAATCGCACGATTGCCGCGTGCCAGGTCCACCACCGGCGCGAAGCTCAGGTCGATGTCGATCGCGCGCATCTCGCTGGCCATGACCCAGCCGTGCATTTCGGCCAGCGCCAGTGCATCGTGCGGATCGGCCGCGTAGTGCGCGCCGATCGCCGCCAGCGACGGCAGTTCGGTGAACTCCTCGCGGAAGCGCTGCACCGGCCCGCCTTCCTGGTCGACCGCCAGCAGAAAGGCGCCGGGACGGATTGCGCGAATCTCTTCGATCAGTTCGACGACCTGCTTGCGCGAGACGAAGTTGCGTTTGAACAGGATCACGCCGCTGCACGCGTGATTGGCGATAGCCGCACGGTCCGCGGCGTCGAGGCTTGTTCCGGAAAGGCCGATCAGCAGCATGTCAGTCCCGCTTTGCTGGGGCGTCGCTGCCGATCCAGTCGACAAACGGCGCGTGAGCTAGACGTGCATTGTAGTAGCGTTGATCGTGAGTGACCTCATCGCCAAGCCAGTCCGGCCGAATAAAGTCCTCGTTTTCGTCCTGCAGCTCGATTTCGGCCACTAAAAGGCCGCTATTGCGGCCGCCGAACTCGTCGATTTCCCACAGATGCTTGTCGTTCGGGACGTGATGCCGGACCTTGACCACCTGCGGACCGGCGAAGGCCTGCAGCATCTGTTCGGCATCGGCCAGCGGCAGCGGGTACTCGAACTCGAGCCGCCGGCTGCCAAAATCCAGCGATTTGATGTTGAGAAACGCCAGTTCGCCCTCGATCCGCACCCGGGTCGAACAGCGCTCGCCGCCCAGGTAGCCCTGCTGCATGCGGATGCTGCGGCCCACCGCGTTACGCCAGCGATCGTCGCGCAGCAGGAACTTGCGTTCGATCTCGATGCCCATGGGCTCAGCGCTCGAAGACCGCAATGGATTCGACGTGCGCGGTGTGCGGAAACATGTCCATCACGCCGGCGGCGGCCAGGCTGAAGCGGTGCTCGCGCACCAGCAGCCCGGCGTCGCGCGCGAGGCTTGCCGGATGGCACGAGACGTAGACCACCCGACGGGTTTCCTTGCGCGGCAGGTAGGCCAGCACTTCGGCGGCACCCGCGCGCGGCGGGTCGAGCACGATCAGGTCGTGGCGCGCGCGCGCCCACGCAGCATCGCGCTGGTCTTCGAACAGATTGGCGGCGTGGTACTCCACGTTGGCCACTGCATTGGCGCGCGCATTTTCGCGCGCCCGCGCCACCAGCCCCGCCTCGCCTTCGATGCCGGTCACGTGGGCTGCGCGCCGCGCCAGTGGCAGGGTGAAATTGCCGAGGCCGCAGAACAGATCGAGCACATGGTCCTCGGGGCCGGGCGCCAGCAGGTCCAGCGCATGGTCGATCATGCGCAGGTTGATATCGCTGTTGATCTGGATGAAGTCGAGCGGCCGGAACTCCATGCGCAGCCCGTAGGCCGGCAGCGCGAATGCCAGCCTTGCATCGAGCGGGTGCAGGGCCTGCACGCTGTCGATCCCGCCCGGCTGCAGGAACACCTGCAGGCCGGTGGATTGCGCGAACTCCACCAGCTTCGCGCGATCCGCGGCATCGAGTTCGACCAGATGGCGGACTACCAAAGCGCCGATGCCGTCGCCGACCGCGAACTCGACCTGCGGAATCTCGCGCCGAGCGGCCATCGTCTCGATCAGCCGCGCCAGCGCGTCGATACGCTCGCCGATCACCGGATCGAGCACCGGGCAGCGCGACAGCTCGGCCACGAAGCGGCCGTTGGTTTCGCGAAAACCGACCAGCATGCGGCCCTTTTTCTCGACCCACTTGGCCGACAGGCGACCGCGACGGCGGTAGCCCCACGGTGTGCCCTGCAACGGTTCGAGGACCCGCTGCGGGCTGACGTGGCCGATCCGTTCGAGGTTCGCCAGCAGGGTGCGCTGCTTGGCCGCAATCTGCGCGGCAGGCGCCAGATGTTGCAAACTGCAGCCGCCGCATACGCCGAAGTGCGCGCACGCCGGCGTCACGCGATCAGGCGAGGGATGCAACACCTGCAGTGTTTCCGCCTCGTCGTAATGCCGGTGCTTGCCGGTGCGCCGCGCCCGTACCCGCTCGCCGGGCAAGGCACCGGTCACGAACCACGCCTTGCCATCGACATGCGCCACCCCGCGGCCATCGTGGCTGAGGTCGTCGATCAGCAGTTCCAGTTCGCTCAACGCCGGATTCTCGGGGGCTCGGTGACCGCGCATCATCCGGGGCCGGGGCGCGGAAAGCAAACGCGGGGATGCAGACTGCATGTGGCTGGGCACTCACGCCGTCGGCATGACGGCATGCGCCTTCGAGCGGACGTATGATGCGCCATGGCCGAATCGGATGCCGCGCCGCGCAAACTGCTGCTCGCCGAGGACGATCCGGTAAGTGCGGCCTTCCTCACTGCAGGTCTTCAAGGCCTCGGTTATACGGTGGTGCAGGTCAGCGACGGGGCCGCGGCGCTGCAACTCGCGCGCGAGAACACCTTTGCGATGCTGGTGCTCGATCTGGGCCTGCCACAGATCGAAGGCGATACGGTGCTGGCCGCGCTGCGCTCCGAGGTGGGGGCGGCATCGCAGCACGCGCCGGCGCTGGCACTCAGCGCGGAGACCTCGCCGGCGCTGGTGCGGCGACTGCTCGGATTGGGATTCGGTGCCCTGCTGGCAAAGCCCCTGTCGATCGCCAACTTGCAGCGTGCACTGGATGGAATCCTCGCGGATGCGGCGCCTGGACCGATCGCGGCAGCGGCGCGCACGCATGCACGGCACCCCGCGGTGCTCGACGATCACGCAGGCATGCAAGCGATCGGGTCAGCCGACGCGCTCGCCGATTTGCGCCGGCTGTTCGCCGCCGAACTGCCAGACCACGGCGCGGAGGTACTGAAAGCCCTCGACTGCGGCGATCACGCGTCGGCACAGGGCATCCTGCACCGACTCAAATCGGCGAGCCGATTCTGTGGCGCGCTGGCCCTGGCAAACGCAGTCGATGCGCTGGTCGCCGCTTTGCGCGCGAACGCGACGATGGACCGCGAGCGCGCGCACTTCGCGCAGGCGGTGGCTGCAGCGTTGGGCGCGCTCGATCGCGAAAGGCGTCGACGCTGAGTCAGCTGTCGGGCGCCAGCGGCGGCGGCGCTGCGGGCACCCGCGGCAAACGCAGCGACCACGCGGCGAGCTCGCGCCCGCCCAGATGGTGACGCAGCAGCGCGCGCATCAGATGGCGCAGTTCGCGCAGATGTTCGGAGTCCGGACGCAGGTCGCCCGCCAGTGCGAGCACTGCGGCACCGCCGACTGCGGGTGGCAGCGGTCGCACCGCCCAGTGCAGCAGGCCCCGCTCGGGGTCGAGCGAGTAGCGTTCCGCTGCCTCGATCGACTGGCCATCGACATCGCGCTGCAGGTCGATCGCGTAGCCGAGCGCCTCCAGCAGGTCGCGTTCGAAGCGCCGCAGGATCCAGCCATGATCGACGGGATCGGCCGCAGCCAGCTCGAACAGGACTCCGGAATAGCGCGCGAACACGCCCGGATGCGGGTCGTTGCGGGCCAGCAGGCGGGTCAACAGTTCGTTGACGTAGAGTGCGCAAATGGCCCCCTCGCCGGCCAGCGGCAGCGGTGTACCCACTGGATCGACTGCGGTCAGGTTGCACAGCTCGCCGCGTCCCTGCCATGAAAGCTCCAGCGCCTGCAGGGACTTCAGCGTGCCGCGCGAAAAACGCGGCTTGGCGCTGCGGATACCGCGCGCCACCAGCCCGATCCGACCGTGGTCGCGGGTCAGCACCTCGAGCAGGACACTGGTCTCGCGGTAGGCGCGCTCGTGCAGCACGAAAGCCGGCTGGCGCTCGATGCGCTGCACGGCGCGCGCCTACTCCGCGTAGCCGAACTGGCGCAGTGCCGCCTCGTCGTCGGACCAGTGCTCGCGCACCTTGACATGCAACTGCAGGAACACGCGTTCTTCGAACTGGCGTTCGATCTCGCGTCGCGCGAAGGTGCCGATGCGCTTTATCTGCTCGCCGCCGGCGCCGAGCACGATCGCCTTCTGCCC
>JBBSDI010000242.1:0-5991 GCA_038249585.1 Lysobacterales bacterium
GCCAGCATGGCGGCGATCGAACCCATGCCGGGCAGTGCGGCCAGCAGCGCGCCGACCACCCGGCGCATGCTCGGCACCGTCGAGATCAGGCGCAGCACCCGCAGTACGCGCATCGCGCGCAGCACCGAGAATGCGCCGCTGTTGGGCAGCACCGCGATCCCCACGATCACGAAGTCGAACACGCTCCAGGGGTCGCGGAAGAACGCAGCGCGATAAGCGAACAGCCGCAGCAGCAGTTCGACCACGAAGATGCCCAGCATCGCGCGATCGAGCACCGCAAGTATCGCGCCGAAGCGGTCGACGATCGCCGATGAGGTCTCCAGCCCCAGCGTAATCGCATTGAGCACGATGATCGCGATGATCGCGCGCTGGAACCACGCTGCATCGACCAGCGAGCGGACGCGCTGACGCAGGCCTTGGGGTGTAGAACTCATGGGTGGTTCCGGATCGGCGCTCAGCCGCTATCATCGGCCGCCAGTGCATGCGGATACAAGCGGCCGACGCCGGCCCGTAGGGCACCACGAGCAGTATCATCGAAGGACACCTGCAAAACGGAGCCGAGCGATGCCATCCTTCGAACAGTTGCCGCACTGCGCGCAAGGCCTGTGCCGCATCCGATGAGCGCCCCGTACACGCTGTACTACGCACCCGGTGCGGCGAGCTTGGCCGTGCACTGGCTGCTGATCGATGCCGAGCTGCCGCATGATCTGCGACTGGTCGACCTCGGCGCCGGCGCGCAGCGTTCACTGGAGTACCGCAAGCTCAATCCGAACGGCGTGGTGCCTACCCTGCTGGTCGATGGAGAACCGGTCTACGAGTGCGCCGCGCTGTTGCTGCTGCTCGCCCAGCGCCACCCGCAGCTCCGGCCCGTACCCGGAACGCGCGCCGAAGCGCTGTACCTGCAGTGGACCATGCATCTGGCCAATACGCTGCAGCCGGCATTCCGCACCTGGTTCTACCCGCGCGAGGCAGCAGGTGAGGCGGTTGCCGATCAGGCCAGGGCGCTCGCGCGCGCCCGCATCGAAGGCGTCTTTGCACGGCTCGACGCGCACCTGTCGGCCGCCGGCCCCTACGTGGCGGGGGCTACGATCAGCGCGGTCGACTTCCTGGCCGCCATGCTGATGCGCTGGTCGCGCAACATGCCAGAACCGGCAACCCGCTGGCCCGCGCTCGCCGCATTCATTGCACGCATGAAGGCGCGCGATTCGTTCGCGACGCTGTACGCGCGGGAAGGCCTGACCGAGTGGGCCTGAAGCACGCCGCGTCGGACGGTGGGCCTCGGCCCACCAGCCACGACTGACGCGCATGCCGCAAAAGCATTCCGGGAAGACGTTCGGGTGATCCAGCGGCGGGCCGAGGCCCGCCCTCCAGGTCATCCGGCTATCGCGCGGGCGGCTGCGTGACCTTCGACACCCATGACCTGCCACACATGCCAAGCCCGGGCATAGCGGCAACCATGCTCGTCGATCCAGCTGCAGCGCGGAGTGCGCTGCGGCATCCACGCTGCGGGGAAGACCATGCTCACCATCACCGATCTGTCGAAGACCTACGCCAACGGCGTGCGCGCGCTCAACAACGTCACGCTCGATATCCCGAAAGGACTGTTCGGCCTGCTCGGGCCCAACGGGGCCGGAAAGTCGTCGCTGATGCGCACCATCGCCACCCTGCAGGATGCCGACAGCGGCAGCATCGTGTTCGATGGCATCAACGTGCTCGAGGACAAGGACGCGGTACGCCGCACGCTGGGCTACCTGCCGCAGGACTTCGGCGTGTATCCGAAAGTCAGCGCGGAAGACCTGCTGCACCACTTCGCCGCACTCAAGGGCTACTCCGTGCGTTCCGAGCGCAAGGAAGTCGTCGAGACCCTGCTCAAGCAGACCAACCTGTGGGAAGCGCGCAAGCGCAAGCTGGGCACCTATTCCGGTGGCATGCGGCAGCGCTTCGGCATCGCCCAGGCCCTGATCGGCAATCCAAAGCTCGTCATCGTCGACGAGCCCACCGCGGGACTCGATCCGGAGGAGCGCAATCGATTCCTGAACCTGCTCAGCGAAATCGGCGAGCAGGTGGTGGTGATCCTGTCCACCCACATCGTCGAGGACGTCACCGACCTGTGCCCGCGGATGGCGATCATCAACAAGGGCACCGTGTTGCTGACCGGCAAGCCGCAGGAGGCCATCGACGGCCTGCTTGACCGGGTCTGGAAGGCCACCGTGTCGAAAGCGCAGCTGGCCGAGTACCAGCAGCGCTTCAACGTGCTGTCGACGCGACTGGTCGGCGGTCAGCCGGTGATCCACGTATTCGCCGAATCGCAGCCGGAGACGGGCTTTGCGAAGATTCCGCCGGATCTCGAGGACGTCTATTTCCAGCGCCTGCGCCAGCACGCGCAAGCCGCCTGAGCCGGACGGAGCGCGCCCCCATGTTCGCAGAAGTATTCCGCTTCGAGCTGCGCTACCAGCTCGGCTCCCCGCTGTTGTGGCTGATCGCCGCCGTGTTCGGCCTGCTCGCCTTCGGTGCGACCAGTTCCGATGCGGTGCAGGTCGGCAGCGCGATCGGCAACGTGCATCGCAATGCGCCGACCGTGATCGCCGACCTGCTTGGCGGCTTCAGCCTGCTCGGGCTGTTCCTGATCGTGATCTTCATCGCCAACGGCTTGCTGCGCGACCACGAGCTCGGCACCGCCGAGCTGTTCTTCGCCAGTCCGATCCGGAAACGCGACTATCTGTTCGGCCGCTTCAGCGCCGGGCTGCTGGCCTGCACGGTGATCTTCATCGGTGTGGCGATCGGCATGATCGCCGGCCAGCTGATGCCATGGATCGATCCCAAACGCCTCGGTCCCTTCTCGCTGGAGCCGTTCTTGTGGGGCTTCGGAGTGATCGTGTTGCCGAACCTGCTGTTCGGTGGCGCGCTGTTGGCCTTGCTCGCCGCGATCACGCGCAGCCTGTTGATGGTCTACGTAGGCATCCTGGCCTTCTTCGTGCTGTGGATCGTCGCCGGCAGCGTCACCCGGGACCTCGACAACGTGTGGATCGGAGCGCTGCTCGATCCCTTCGGCCTGCGCGCGATGTCGCGCGCGGTGCGCTACTGGTCGGTGGAGGAGCGCAATACGCGGCTGCCCGAGCTGGCCGGTTACCTGATCGCCAATCGCGCACTGTGGGGTGCGATCGCGCTGGCGCTGCTGGCGGCGACCTTCGCGCTGTTCAAGCCGATGCGTGCAGGGACCGCGAGTAAACCGGGGAAACGGAGCAAAGCGGTCGCCGGCGCGATCGCCGCGACCCCGAGCCCGACGCCGGTGCCGGTGCTGCGCAGCCACCCGGCACGCCGCTTCGATGCCGCGACCGCACTCGCGCAGTTCTGGACGCTGCTGCGCTTCGACACGATGGGCGTGCTCAAGAGCATCCCGTTCCTCGTGATGCTGGTGTTCGCGGTGTTGAACTTCACCGGCGGCGCGCAGTTCGTCGACGCGCTGTTCGGCACCAAGGTGTATCCGGTCACCTACCTGATGCTGGAAGCGCTGCAAGGCAGCATGGCGCTGTTCCTGTTCCTGATCGTGACCTTCTACGCGGGCGAGCTGGTGTGGAAGGAACGCCAGGCCAAGCTCAGCGAAGTCGGCGATGCGATGCCGGTGCCCAACTGGGTGCCACTGGCGGCCAAGTGCGGCGCGGTGATCGCCGTGGTGCTGATCTTCGGCGTGGTCGGCGCACTGGCCGGCATGGGTTTCCAGCTGTTCCGCGGCTACACCCAGCTCGAGGTCGTGCTGTACCTGCATTCGATCGCGCTCGGTTCGATTCCGTTCGTGCTGATGGGCCTGCTTGGCGTCGCCGTGCAGGTGTTCACCAACAACAAGTTCGCCGGCTATCTGGTGGTGATCCTGGTCTACGTCTCGCAGCTCGTGCTCGGGCTGCTCGACTTCGACCATAACCTGATGCAGTTCGGCGGCGCGCCGATTGCGCCGTATTCGGACATGAACGGCTTCGGCCACTACCTCAAGGGCTACGGCTGGTTCTCGACTTACTGGCTGCTGTTCGTCACCGCACTGCTGTTGCTGGCCGCGGCCTTCTGGGTCCGTGGCACTTCACCTTCGGGTCGCGAGCGGCGGCGGCAGGCTGCATCCAAGCTGCGCGGTCCACTCGGTGCGGCGCTGGCAGGCACACTGCTCGCATGGGTCGGTGTGGGCGGCTGGATCTACTACAACGCCAACGTGATCAACCGCTACACGCCCGGCGACGTCGCGCTCGACGAACGCGCACGCTACGAGCGCGACTACGCGCAGTATCTTGGCCTGCCGCAACCTCGCATCGTGGCGGTGGAGGCCGATGTCGATATCCGACCCGAGACCCGCAGCGCGACGATCCGCGGCAGCTACCGACTGGTCAACCGCCACGCGGTCGCGATCGATACCCTGCACGTTTCGCTGCCGCAGGAGATCGCGCTCGAAGCCATCGAGTTCGCCCCGCATACGCTTGAGAAGCACGACGAACCACTGGGCTACCGCATCTATCGCCTCGAACAACCCATGGCGCCGGGCGCGGAGATGACCCTGCGCTTCACGATCAGTGGCGGCGAACGCGGTTTCGGCAACAACGTGCTGCAGACCGAGGTCGTCGGCAATGGCACCTTCTTCAATTCCAGCGTGTTCCCGCAGTTCGGCTATAACCGCAATGCGCAGATCATCGACCGCAACGAACGCCGCAAGCGCGATCTCGGCGAGGCGCCGCGCATGGCCAAGCTGGAGGACGAATCGGCGCGCGCCAACACCTACATCAGCGACGACGCGGACTGGATCGAGTTCAAGACCAAGGTCTGCACCGCGCCAGACCAGGTTGCACTCGCACCCGGCTATCTGATCGCCACCACGCAGGAAAACGGGCGCAGCTGCTTTGCCTATGCGATGGACCGCCCGATGCTGCCGTTCTTCGCCTATCTGTCGGCGCGCTGGGAGGTGAAGCGGGACACCTGGAACGGCATCCCGATCGAGGTCTATTTCCACAAGACCCATCCGTACAACGTCGATCGCATGATCGAGGCGAGCAAGGATTCGCTCGACTACTTCAGCAGCAATTTCACGCCCTACCAGCACAAGCAGGTGCGGATCATCGAGTTCCCGCGCTATGCGCAGTTCGCGCAAAGCTTCGCCAATACGATCCCGTTCTCGGAGGCTATCGGCTTCATCGCCGACCTGCGCGACAAGGATGCGCTCGACTACGTGTACTACATCACCGCCCACGAGATCGCACACCAATGGTGGGCGCACCAGGTGATCGGCGCGGACATGCAGGGCTCGACCATGCTCAGCGAGTCGCTGTCGCAGTACTCCGCGCTGATGGTGATGGAGAAGAAGTATGGCCGCGCGCAGATGCGCAAGTTCCTCAAGTACGAGCTCGACAACTATCTGGGCGGGCGCGGTGGCGAGCTGGTCGAGGAGCTGCCGCTGTACCGGGTCGAGAACCAGCAGTACATCCACTATCGCAAGGGCTCGCTGGTGTTCTACCGCCTGCGCGAGGAAATGGGTGAGCAAGCGCTCAACCGCGCACTCAAGCGCTATCTGCAGGACAAGGGCTTCCAGCAGCCGCCCTACACCACGTCCAAGGAACTGCTCGAATACATCCGCGCAGAGGCATCGCCCGAAACGCAACTGCTGATCACCGACCTGTTCGAGAAGATCGCCTTCTACGACAACCGGGTAGTGGAAGCGAAATCGCGCAAGCGCGACGACGGCCGCTGGGACGTCACCCTGTCGCTGAAGGCTGCCAAGATCTACAGCGATGGCATCGGCAAGGAAACGCCGGCAGCGATCGACGATCAGATCGAGATCGGCGTTTTCGCCCGCGCGCCGGGCGCCAAGGAAAGCCAGGAGAAGGTGCTGTTCCTCGAACGCCGCCGCATCACCGAGTCGGAACCGACGCTGACAGTGACGGTCGACGAAGAACCCTACGACGCCGGCTTCGATCCCTACAACAAGCTGATCGACCGCGTGCCCGGCGACAATCGCAA
>JBBSDI010000243.1:0-5990 GCA_038249585.1 Lysobacterales bacterium
CCGCGGCGCCGTCGGCAGCATTACTCCACGCCGGCGCAAGCGCCGCGGCCAACACTGTGGCGACAAGCAGACGATTCATGCAGCGACTCCGGAGGGCGACCGCGCATTGTAGGCCCGCAGCGGGCGCCACCCCCCTGCCAGAAGTCAGCGCAGCGCGGATCGGCTGCTCAGCGTAGCGCGTGCAACGCGGCGCCCAGGTGTTGCGAACCCGCACATCCTACGGCTGCGGCACGAAGCGGATCGCCTGCCCACCGCCAGCGGCGAGCCGGATGCTCAAGGTATCGGCGCTGGTGACCGTGCGCTCCTCGCGCACGAAATCGAACGGCTTGTCGTGCCAGTGCGCGGCGTCGCCGTCGCGATAGATCTGCGCGATGTAGCGGCGGCCTGGATCGAGGAAGCCCAACGGCACCGACAGCATGCGGCCATTCTCGTCGGTCAGGCTGCCGAGGAACCAGGTCTGACTGCCGCGTTCCTTGCGCGCGATCGTCACGTAGTCGCCGACCTCGCCGTTGAGCACGCGGGTGGTTTCCCAATCGACGCCGACATCCTCGATGAACTGCAGCGCTTCGGGCTGCAGCGCATAGTTCTCCGGCAGGTCGGCCACCATCTGGATCGGACTGTAGATCACCACGTACAGCGCCAGCTGTTTGGCCAGCGTGGTCTGTATCGCCTGCTTGCGGCCGGCGAGGCTGACGATACCGGGCGTGTAGTCCATCGGCCCGGACAGCATGCGGGTGAACACCAGGTTGGCCTCGTGCTCGGGTGGGTTCGGCGGATTGCCCCACGCGGCGTATTCCATGCCGCGCGCGCCCTCGCGTGCAACCAGATTGGGATAGGTGCGACGCAGGCCGGTGTCCTTGATCGGTTCGTGCGGATTGACCGCGATGCGCCGCTTGGCCGCTTCGGTGACCACCCGCAGGTGGTGATTCGACATCCATTGGCCATCGTGCCACTCGCGGCGCACGACGCCATCGCCATCGTTGCGCTCGGCCTGGCCGGCGTCGGCGACATAGCCGGTCTTGATCACGTCGATGCCCAGACGCGCGTACAGATCCAGCGCCGGTCCCAGCTGGCTTTCGTAGTGACTGACCGCACCGCCGGTTTCGTGGTGACCGACCAGATGTACGCCGCGCGCCTTGGCGTAAGCGGCGAGCGCTTCGATATCGAAGTCGGATGTGGCGCGGGTGAAGTCGAAATCATTGCCGTTGCCGAACCACTGGCCGTCCCAACCGCGATTCCAGCCCTCCACCAGCACGCCGCGAAAGCCGTGCTTGGCTGCGAAATCGATATAGCGCTTCGTATTCGCGGTGGTCGCACCGTGCTTGGGGCCAGTCGCCCACGTGGTGTTCTCCAGATGCAGCTCCCACCACACGCCGACGTACTTGGCCGGCTTGAACCACGACACATCGCCCAGCGCATTGGGCTCGTTGAGGTTCAGCTCCAGATTCGATTCGTACAGCGCGGCCGCACTGTCGGCGATGCGGATCGTGCGCCATGGCGTGTCGAAGGGCGCACTACGGCGCACCTTCCAGCCCTCGGAGGCCGGCGCCAGCTGCGCGCGGAAACGCTGCCCCTCGACGCGCCGCAGCCACATGCTGGAATAGTCGACGAGGGCTGCCTCGTGGAAGGCCAGATGCAGTCCATCGTCGGTGCGGATGGTGATCGGCGTATGCACCTGGCCGACCTCGGTCACCGGGGTGCGGTTGTACAGGTATTCATAGCGGTTCCATTCGCCGGCCGGGATCCACCACGCGGTGCCCGCCGGCGCGATATCGAATTCGGTGAGCTCGTCGTCGATGATCACCTCCTTGAGCTGCGGCTGGTCGGGAAAGGCATAGCGGAAGCCCACACCGTCGTCGTAGACGCGAAACACCACGTCGAAAGAGCGCTGGAGCTTCTTGTCCTCGGTGAACGTCACGCGCAGCTCGTTGTAGCGGTTGCGCACCAGGCGGCTCTCGCCCCACGGCTGCTCCCAGGTCTCATCGAAACCGCGCGTCGCCTGCCGGCTCAAGACCAGATTGCGGTCGAGCTTCTCGGTATTGCGCAGCAGAAATCCCAATCGCGAGGGATTGATCACCGGCACGCCGAGACGACTGATGCTGTAGCTGGCGCGATTCTCATCGAGCCCGATATCGACCCTGAGCACCGCCGAGGGCGAGGCCACGCTGGCAACCACTTCGGGTTTCTTCGGCGGCTCCAGCGCGTGCAGCGCGGATGCGAACAATCCGACGGACACGAAGACCCACGCACGAATGCACATATCGACCTCCCCAGGCCTCGACCGCGCAACAGGCGCTTGAGTGCGCCAGCACGGATCGTAGCGAGCCCCGGCAGCGCGTGATGATGCATACGTTTGCGGAAACCTCGCCCGAGGACGATGGCAGACCGCATGGCGGCGCTAGCTAGCGAAACCCATCCTTGCGCCGCCGCAACTCCGCGAACACCGCCACCGCTGGCGCGCCATGCATTCCAAGGCCCGCAGCAAGGTCCGCCTGCCCCGCGCGCAGGAACGGGTTGCAGGCGAGCTCCGCACCCATCGACGTGGGGATGCTCGGTTCACCGCGCGCGCGCAGGGCCCTCACCGCAACGATGCGCTCCAGCAGCGCGGGATTGCCCGCATCCACCGTCAGCGCAAACCGCGCATTCGCCAACGTGTATTCGTGCGCGCAGTAAACCCGCGTATCCGCTGGCAAGGCCGCAAGCTTCGACAGCGAGGCCCACATGGTGGGTGCATCGCCCTCGAACAGGCGTCCGCAGCCGAGGCTGAACAGCGTGTCGCCGCAGAACAGCGCGTGCTCGGCGGCGAACCACCACGCGATATGGCCGCGCGTATGGCCGGGCGTGAACAGCACTCGGGCCACGCTCTCGCCCAGCGCGAACGCATCGCCATCGAGCACCGGCAGATCGATGCCGGGGATGCGTGCCGCATCGGTGCCAGGACCCGCGATGCGACAACCGGTGGCGGCTTTCAATTCCAGATTGCCGCCTACATGGTCGGCGTGATGATGGGTGTTGAGGATCCAGTCGAGTCGAGCGCCGAAGCGATCGAGCGCGGCCAGCACCACGCCCGCATCGCCCGGATCGACGACCGCAGTCTGTCCGCTGCCGACATCGCGCAGCAGCCAGAAATAGTTGTCGTCGAAGGCCGGCAGGCATTCGATCTGCAGCGTCATGGTGTCTCCCCGCGCGTGGCTTTGCGTTGGCTTTGTTACGCAGCATAGTGCGCGGCAGGTGAAGCGGCGCCAGCCACTCGCAGGCGGAGGTCCACGCGGGCACCAAAGCAGCCCACAGCGCGGCGTGTGCGGCACTTTCCGGCCGGGTTCCGGTGATCGATCAGCAACTATCGCAGCCCTGCGGTGCAGCGGACGCGGTGTGCGACCATGCCGCACATTCGCACTGGTGCGCAGAAGCAGGTTCTGCGCTTCATGCGCAGCGTTACGTTGCGCGGCGTATCCTGCAACGATGCGGTCAGCCTTGCGCGGCATTCCTGCAACCTCCCCAGAGTCGCCTGCATGCACGCAACAGCAACCCCCTACCCCATCGGCATCCCCGGCACGGCCTGGACCGAGGTCGAGCGCGCCGCGTGGCGCGCACGCCAGACCCGCCAGCGCAGCTACGCCGACGATGTGCTGCGCGTGATCGAACGTCTGCGTTCGCGCTTCGATGTGATCGAGTACGCAACGCTCGACTACCCGCCCGACAGCTACGCGCTGGTCGCACTCAAGACCACGCGCTGGCGCGACGATCTGCCTGTGGTGCTGGTCACCGGCGGCGTGCACGGCTATGAAACCAGCGGCGTCCACGGCGCGTTGGACTTTCTCGATCAGCATGCCGACAGCTACGGCGGCCGCGCCAACATCCTCGTCGCACCTTGCGTCAGCCCGTGGGCCTACGAGCGCGTGCATCGCTGGAACCCGCAAGCGCTCGATCCGAACCGCGCATTCCGCGCCGATGGGCAGGCCGCCGAGTCGAGTGCCTTGATGCAGCTGGTCGCACCGTTGCACGAGCGCGTGCTGGTGCATATCGATCTGCACGAGACCACCGACAGCGATGAAACCGAGTTCCGGCCAGCGCTGGCCGCGCGCGATGGCGAGTCGTTCGAGCCCGGCATGATCCCGGACGGCTTCTACGTGGTCGGCGACACGCCCAACCCGCAGCTGGCGTTCCAGCAGGCGATCATCGATGCGGTGGCCAAGCTGACCCACATTGCGCCCGCCGATGGCAACGGCCAGATCATCGGCTCGCCGGTGGTGGCCGCAGGCGTGATTCTGTATCCGTTCCGCGCGCTGGGACTGTGCGCGGGCATGACCGCGGCCCGCTACACCACCACCACCGAGGTGTATCCCGACAGTCCGCGCGCCACGCCCGCGCAGTGCAATGCGGCACAGGTGGCAGCAGTGCGTGCGGCCATCGAACATGCGTTGACGCAGGGCGGTTGATCGCCCGACCGCGAACACAGCGCGATGGCCCGGCGATCCAACTTCCGGCATACGCCCACACAAGATGAAAGGTTCACGCTGCGCGCTCCACCGTCCGAGTCGCACATCCCATGTCCACCACCCGCCGCGACCTGCTCAAGCTCACCGCGCTGGCTGCCGCCACCAGCGCCCTGTCGCCCTTGGCCTTGGCCGCATCCGGTAGCAACACGATGGCCAAGGCCGCAAAGCCGCTGCGCATCCTGATCCTCGGCGGCACCGGATTCACCGGGCCATTCCAGGTCGCCCATGCACTGGCCCGTGGCCACAAGGTGACCTGGTTCAATCGTGGCCAGCGGCCGGCGCCGGAGTGGCCCGGCGAGGTCGAGCAACTGCTCGGCGATCGCAACACGGGCGATCTGAAATCGATCTTCGTCTCGACCAATAAAACCCGATAGGCTGCGAGCGTGTGCCGTGCACGTCATACATGCACGAGGCCATCCATCCGTACACTTGCCCAAATGCACGAACGTCCCGACTTGAGCTATCGATCCGATCCCCGGGTGCCGGAGTTCGACGACCGCTATCCGATTGCGCTGATGGATGCTCAGTGTGCGCTGTGCTGCATCGGCGCGCGCATGATCGATCGGCTCGACCGCAGCGGCGAGATTCGTATCTGCCCCGTGCAGACGGTTTTGGGCGAAGCCCTGCTGGTCCACTACGGCCTGCGCGTCGACAGCCCCGAAACCTGGCTTCTGCTGGAGCGCGGCCAGGTGCTCGGCGACTTCGATGCGATGATCCGCGTTGGCGAGCGCAGCGGCGGCTGGGGCCGGGGCTTGAGCCTGCTGCGGATCG
Source organism: Lysobacterales bacterium (assembly GCA_038249585.1). Lineage (GTDB taxonomy): Bacteria > Pseudomonadota > Gammaproteobacteria > Xanthomonadales > Ahniellaceae > UBA4656. Next base: position 5,271 of record JBBSDI010000243.1, read on the forward strand.
TGCCGCGCGCGCTGCGCCATCGAATCTATGCCGCGATCGCGCGCAATCGGTACCGCTGGTTCGGGCGCGGCGACCTGTGCGCCTTGCCGGCCGCCAGCCTGCGCGCGCGGCTGCTGCGTGATCCGCCATGAAGGTGCTGGTGCTGGGCGGCTACGGTGTATTCGGCGAGCGCGTGCTGCGCTTGCTGGCGCGTGATGGGCACGCGCTGATCGTGGCCGGGCGAGATCTGGTTCGCGCGCAGAAACTTGCAGCCGAACTCGGCGCACAGGCGCTGCGCTTCGATCGCCAAGCCGATACCCATTTGCTGGCCACGCTGGACATCGAGTTACTGGTCGATGCGGCGGGCCCGTTTCAGGCCTATGGGGAACGGCCGTATGCGCTCGTGGAGGCCTGCCTGCGGGCGCGCATCCACTACCTGGACCTAGCCGACGATGCGGGCTTCTGCATCGGCATCGCCGCGCTCGACGCGTTGGCCATGGCGCAGGGCTGCGTGGCCTTGTCGGGGGTATCGAGCGTGCCCGCGATCTCCGCTGCTGCGGTGCGCGCACTGGCGAGTGGGTTTGAACAGATCGACGCTATCGACACAGCGATTCTGCCGGGCAACCGCGCGCCGCGCGGGCTGTCGGTGATGGCCAGCATCCTCGAACAGTGCGGGCGCTCGCGATCGATCTGGCTGGACGGCGGCTGGCGCGAGATGCACGGCTGGAGTGCGCCAAGGGC
>JBBSDI010000244.1:0-5984 GCA_038249585.1 Lysobacterales bacterium
CCTGATCGACGCCATGTTCGAGACCATGTACGCCGCGCCCGGCGTCGGCCTGGCCGCGACCCAGGTCGACGTGCACCGGCGCTTCATGGTCATCGATGTGTCCGATGCCAAGGATGAGCCCTTGGTGTTCATCAATCCGGAAATCCTGGCCCGCGAGGGGGCCAAGACCTATCAGGAAGGCTGTCTTTCGGTGCCCGGCATCTACGCCGACGTCGAACGCGCCGATCGCGTCCACGTGCGGGCGCTCGATCGCCACGGCCAGCCGTTCGAACGCTGGGCCGATGGTTTGCTTGCCGTATGCGTGCAGCATGAGATCGATCATCTCGACGGCAAGGTGTTCGTCGACTACCTGTCGCCGTTCAAGCGCGAGCAGGTGCGCAAGCGGCTGGCCAAGGCGGCCAAGGAAAAGGCCGACGACATGGAGCCTGCCGAGCAGCGGCGGCATACGATCTAGCAGCAGCGTACAGGGCCCGGGGTACAGGGCCGGGATGTAGTCGACCGATTGCGCTGTTCGACCTCAGCTTCGCTGATCCGCAAGCGTGCCGATCCACCGCGCGCTGCGCCGAACCGGCCTGTACTGAGCCCTGTACCCTGAGCCCTGTACCCTGAGTGCTGCGCCCTCCCCCGCAACCCGCCCCGCTGCCCCATGACCCAGCTCCGCATCGCATTCGCCGGCACCCCGGATTTCGCCGTGCCGATGTTGACCGCGGTCCTCGACGGGCCGCATGCGGTGGTGGGTGTGTGGACCCAACCGGACCGGCCCGCCGGTCGTGGTCGTCAGCTGCACGCATCGCCGATCAAGAAGCTCGCGCAGCGCCATCAGATCGCGGTGCACCAGCCGCAAACACTCAAGAGCCCCGAAGCGCAGGACGCCCTGCGCGCGCTCAAGCCCGATCTGATGGTCGTGGTCGCCTACGGCCTGCTGCTGCCCAAGGCGGTGCTGGCGATTCCGCGTTTCGGTGGCTGGAACGTGCACGCCTCGCTGCTGCCGCGCTGGCGGGGAGCGGCACCCATCCAGCGCGCCATCGAAGCCGGCGATGCACGCACCGGCGTTTGTCTGATGCAGATGGAGGCCGGCCTCGACACCGGTCCGGTGCTGCTGGCACTCGACACCGCGATCGCGCCCGACGACACCGGGCAGACCCTGCACGACCGCCTTGCAGCCCTGGGCGCGCAGGTGCTCAAGGATGGCCTGGCCCTGTTGCGCGCAGGCATCCGCCCGGTGGCACAGGCGCAGCCGGCTGCCGGCGCGACCTACGCGAAGAAACTCGACAAGGCCGAAGCCCTGCTCGACCTCGGCCAGCCGGCCGTCGTGCTCGCGCGCAAGGTGCGCGCGTTCACGCCGTGGCCGATCGCGGCGCTTGATCTCGACGGCGAGCGCATCCGGGTGCACGCCGCACAGGCCATCGATGCGCCACCGACCACGCCCGGTCGGGTGCTGGCTGCATCGCGCGATGGCCTCGACATCGCGACCGGCGTCGGCGCACTGCGCCTGCTCAGCGTGCAGCGTCCCGGCGGCCGCGCGATGGCGATCGGCGACTATCTGAATGCGCGCCCGGCGCTGCGCGGCGCGACCTTGCCGTGAACCTCGCAGTCGAGCAGGTCGATGCGCGCGCGCAGGCCGCGCGCGTGCTCGCCCAGGTGCTCGATGGCCGCGCACTCGACGCGGTGCTGCCTGCGGCCGATGCGCAACTGCCCGATGCGCGCGATCGCGGGCTGCTGCGCGCGATCTGTTTTGCCACCCTGCGCGGCATCCATCGCTATCAGGCGTTGCTGGCGGCATTGCTCTCGCGGGGCGGCAGTCGGCTCGATCCACTGGTGCATGCCGCGCTGTTGGCCGGCATCGCCCAGCTCGACCAGCAGATCACGCCGGCCTACGCTGCGGTATCGAGCACGGTGGGGGCGGTGCGCGCGCTGGGTCGGCCGCGGCTGGCGGCACTGGCCAACGCGGTGCTGCGTCGCTACCAGCGCGAATCGACCGCCTTGCTTGCTGCACTCGCTCACGATCCGGTGCAGCAGTGGCAGCACCCGCGCTGGCTGATCGATCAGCTTGCCAACGACTGGCCGGGCGACTGGCAGCGCATCCTCGCGGCCAACAACACGCAGGCGCGGATGATCCTGCGCGTGAATCGCGGCCAGCACACGCGCGCGGACTATCTGCAACAGCTGGCCGCGGCCGGCATTGCGGCACAGCCGCACCCGCAACTGCCGGATGCCGTGCTGCTGGAAGAGGCCGCCGACGTGCACACACTGCCAGGCTTCGACAGCGGCAGCGTGTCGGTGCAGGATGGTGCCGCCCAGCTGGCCGTCGAACTGCTCGACGCACAGCCTGGCATGCGCGTGCTCGATGCCTGTGCGGCACCCGGGGGCAAGACCGCGCACCTGCTCGAACGCGAACCGAGCCTGCAGCTGCTGGCGCTGGATGCCGCACCCGAGCGCGCCGCCCGCGTGAGCCAGACCCTCGAGCGCCTGCATCTGGATGCCACGGTGCGCGGTGCGGATGCCACCACGCCGCTGATCTGGTGGGACCGCCAACCGTTCGACCGGATTCTGATCGACGCACCGTGTTCGGGCACTGGCGTGATTCGCCGCCATCCGGACATCCGCCTGCTGCGGCGCGCCTCGGACATCGAAGGCATGCTCAGGCTGCAGGACCGCCTGCTCGATACCCTGTGGCCTTTGCTCGCATCGGGGGGCCGGCTAGTCTATGCGACCTGCTCGGTACTGGCCGATGAAAACGCACGCCGGATCGCGGACTTTCTTGCACGCACGCCCGGCGCGCACGTCCTCGACGTGGTGCCCGAGTGGTTCGGCGTGCGCAGTGGCGCCGGGCGCCAGCACTTTCCCGGCGATGATGCGCTCGATGGATTCTTCTACGCGGTCCTCGCGCCGCGCTGAGCGCATGCGCGGCGTGCGCTGCCTGCTGTTGCCATGGCTGCTGCTGCTGGGCGCCTGCCACGGTGGCGGCAGCATCGAGAGTGCGCGCATCGTGCGTACGCCAGAGCCGGTGCTCGACGCCAGCCTGCGCCTGCGTCCGTCCACGCAGATGCTGGCCGCGCTCGATCGCGGCGTTGCGCTGACCTTGCGCTTGCGGCTGCGCACCGTGGATGCGATGCCGGCGCTCGACACCAGCCGCCGGATCGAATTGCGGTACCTGCCCTTGGCGCAGCAGTACCAGCTGCGCGACCTCGACAGCGGCCAGATGCGCTACTTCGCGCGCCAGCCGCAGCTGCTGGCCGCACTCGATCGGGTACGCCTGCCGCTGGACGCATCGTGGGCCGGGCTCGCCGACGGCACCACCTGCACGCTGGCGTTGGCGCTCGATGTGAATGCCCTGCCCGCGCCGCTGCGCCTGCCCGCGTTGTTGTCGTCGAGCTGGCGAATGAATCCCCCGGAGCATCGATGGACCGCAGGCAGCTGATCCGCTGGGCCTTCGGCCTGCTGCCAGCGCTGGCCCTGATCGGGCTGCTGCTGGCCGTGCTGCTGCTCGCCGGCGACGCCGAGGCCGACACCTCGCGGCTCGGTCGCTGGTGGTTGTGGATTCTCGGCGGCGCCGCTGCTGCAGTGGCGCTGGTGCTGGGTGCGATCGCCGCCCGCGTGTGGGAGCTGCTGCGCGCACGCCGCGCACGCACCCCGGGCGCGCGGCTGGCCACGCGCTGGACGATCGCCCTGTTGCTGCTGGCGGTGCCGCCGGTGCTGCTGGTGTACGGCTTCGCGCTGCGCTTTCTCAACACCACCATCGATTCGTGGTTCAACGTGCGCATCGAGCGCGGTCTGGACGATGCGCTGGCGCTGGGGCGTCTGTGGTTGGCCGATGAAACCGCACGCGCGCGCGCCGACAGCCAAGCGCTCGCTACGCGGGTGGCCGCTGCCGTCGACCTGCAGTCCAGTCTCGAGCAGGAACTCGATGCCAGCCGCGCCCTGCAGTTCGCCGTGTTCGGCACCGACGGCACGCTGCGCGCCGCGGCCGCGGCCGATCCACGCCTGCTGCTGCCCACCCCGCCCGACAGCGCGGTGTTGCTGCGCGTGCGCGAGGGCACCATCGAGGCCAGCAGCGAACCGCTCGGCGACGAGCTGGTGGTGCGCATCGTGCGCGGGCTGCCGCCGGATCGGATCCTGCTCACGATCTACCCACTGCCTGCCGCCATGCAGCCACTGGCGCGCAACATCGAGGCGACCTGGAACGACTACCAACGGCTGGCTTTCCTGCGCGATTCACTCAAGCTGACCTTCACCCTGATCCTGAGCGCGGTGCTGTTGTTGTCATTGCTGCTGGCAGTGCTCGCCGCACTGCGCGTGGCCCGTCGCCAGGTCGCCCCGTTTGCGCGCCTGGCCGAGGCCACCCGCGATATCGCGCGCGGCAACTACGGTCTGCAGATCGCGACCAGCGGCGACGACGAGCTGGGCTTCTTGACCGAATCGTTCAACCGCATGAGCCGCGAACTGGATGCCGCCAGCGCCAGCGCGCGCGAGTCGCAGGCAATCACCGAAAGCCAGCGCGCATATCTGGAAACCGTGCTCGGCCGGCTGAGTTCCGGCGTGCTCACCTGGGACGGCCAAGGCGTGCTGCGCACCGCCAATCCCGCTGCCTCGCGCATTCTCGGCGTCGAGCTCGGACCACACCTGGGCCAGCCGCTGGCCGAGCTTGCGCAAGCAGTGCCGCTGCTGACGCCGCTGGTCGCCGCTTTGCGCGCGCGTGCCGCCGAAGGCGTGCGCGAGTGGCGCGAGGAGCTGCGCCTGCCGCATGCCGGAGGCAGCGACATCGCGCAGATCCTGATGTTGCGCGGCGCACAGTTGCCGGCCGGCGCGCCCGGCTTCGTCGCGGTGTTCGACGACGAGACCGTGCTCAACCAGGCCCAGCGCGAAGCTGCATGGTCGGAAGTCGCGCGGCGTCTCGCGCACGAGGTCAAGAACCCGCTCACCCCGATCCAGCTCAGTGCCGAGCGTCTGCGGCTGCGGCTGGCCGGAAAACTCGACGCCGCCGATGCGCAGGTGCTGGAGAAAGCCGCGTCGACCATCGTCAATCAGGTCGAAGCGCTGAAGACCCTCGTCAACGCATTCGGCGACTACGCGCGCCCGCCGCAGCTCAAGCTCGAGCCGCTGCGTCTGAATGCGCTGATCGCCGAGGTGCTCGACCTGTACGAACACGATCCGCGCCTGCGCATCGTGCGCGCGCTCGATGCCGGCGATCCGCTGGTGCGTGCCGACGCCGGCCGCGTGCGCCAACTGCTGCACAACCTGGTCAAGAATGCGATCGAAGCCTCCGGCGACGATCCGCAGATCGAACTGTCGACCACCGTCGCCGACGCTGGCGCTCGCCACGAGGTCGCACTGCGGGTCAGCGACCGCGGCAGCGGCCTGCCGCCCGGCTTCGACGACACCTGGTTCGAGCCCTACCGCACCGGCAAGCCGCGCGGCAGCGGACTCGGTCTCGCAGTGGTGCGCAAGGTCGCCGACGAACATGGCGCGCGGGTGGCCGCCGCACAGCGCGAGGACGGCGGCGCGGTGTTCACGGTGTGGTTCGTGCGCGATTGAGGCTGGCGCCGTCGGCGCGCTATGTGATTGCGCGCAAGGGTTGATCACTTCAACGCCGGCGAAGTCCTTCGGGTTGTCGGTCACGACAATGCAGTCGTTGGTTTCCGCGATGGCGGCAATGATGGTGTCGAGTGCGCTGCGCGGGCGGCCGCTGGCGGTACCGGCGGCCATCCGCCGCCCCCATGCCAGCGCGGCCTTCTCCTCGAACGGGAGGATGCGCCCGGCGAACAGCGCCGACGGGCCCTCAGGCCCCGCAAACCACTCCTCGAGTCGGTCGCGTTTGCGACCCGCGGACTTCTCCAGCACATCGCGCCGGATCTCGGCGATGGTGAGTGAGGATATAAACAGATCTTCATCGGCCCGCTCGCCCATCCACGCCAGCAGTCGTTCCGGCGGAGCCGGCTTGGAAATGTTGCTGATGATGTTGGTGTCGAGAAGGTATTTGCTCA
>JBBSDI010000245.1:0-5933 GCA_038249585.1 Lysobacterales bacterium
GCCGGCATGCCGGCGACTGCGGCGACCGGGGGATTCCGCAGTCGCCGCTGTAGCGGCTCCCACAGGTGGGCCCGAGGTCGCCGCAGTAGTGCCTGCCGCAGCGCGCAGTCGCCGCTGTAGCGGCTCCCACAGACTAACTTCCGTCGGTCGAAGCTGGAACGCCTCAGGGCGTGCGGGGAAACCCTTCCTCGCTGTGGGAGCCGGCATGCCGGCGACTGCGGCGACCGGGAGATTCCGCAGTCGCCGCTGTAGCGGCTCCCACCGGTGGGCCCGAGGTCGCCGCGGTAGTGCCTGCCGCAGCGCGCAGTCGCCGCTGTAGCGGCTCTAACAGGTGACTCCGAGGTCGCTGCTGTCGTGCCTGCCTCAGCTGGCAAATCGCTGGCGCAAGAACGCGAACATCGCGCGCAGGCTCTGCGCCTCGCCGCCCTTGGGCCGACCCGGGCGTTCGGTGTCGTTCCAGGAGTACACGTCGATGTGTGCCCACGGAATCTCCGCCGGCACGAAGCGCTCGAGGTACAGCGCCGCAGTGATCGCGCCCGCGTGTCGCGAGGCACCGCTGTTGGCAAAGTCCGCGATGCCCGAATCGAGCATGGTCCGATAGCCCTGCCACAGCGGCAGCTGCCACAGCGGGTCATGCTGTTCGCGCCCGCAGCTTAAGATCTGCGCGGCCAGATCATCGCGATTGGCGAACAGCGCGGGCAGATCGGGTCCCAGCGCCACCCGCGCCGCACCGGTGAGCGTGGCGAAATCCACGATCAGCTCGGCGCGCTGCTGGGCGGCAAAGGTCAGTGCATCGCACAGCACCACGCGGCCTTCGGCATCGGTGTTGTCGATCTCCACGTTGAAACCCGCGCGCGTGCGGATCACCTCGCCGGGCCGATAGGCGTTGCCGGAGATCGCGTTCTCGACCGCCGGCACCAGCAGGTTCAGCCGCACCGGCAGCTTGTGCACCATCACCAGCTCGGCCAGCGCGATCGCGTGCGCGGCACCGCCCATGTCCTTCTTCATCCAGCGCATGAACTCCGCGCTTTTCATGTCCAGACCACCGGTGTCGAAGCAAACGCCCTTGCCGACGATGGCCAGCTGCGGGTGGCGCGGGTCGCCCCAGGTCACCTGCAGCAAGCGCGGCGGTCGATGCGAGGCGCGGCCGACCGCGTGGATCGCGGGAAAGTTCGCGCTCAGCAGTTCCTCGCCGACCCACTCGTGGAACTTGCCGCCATGCACGGTGGCGATGCCGGAGGCGATGGCCGCCAGCTCCGCTGGCCCCATGTGCTCGGTCGGCGTGTTGATAAGGTCGCGCACCAGTGCAGTGGCACCGGCCAGCGCGCGCAGGGCCAGCCCGTCGCACGCGGCCGGCAGCAGCAGCCGCGCCGGCGCGCGGCGTGCGCTCTTGTAGCGGGTGAACTGGTAAGCGCCGAGTGCGAATCCCAGCGCTGCGCGCGCGGCATCGATGGCCACGCTGCCCTCTGACAACACGTAGTCGCCTTCGGGCAGCGCCTGCGGAAGGTGCGCGAGCGAATACAGGCCCGGCGCATCCGGCAGCCCGACCAGCACTCGTGCCAGTCCGCCGTCGGCACCCGGCAGGCCGCACCAGGTGCCGGCAATTGCGGAAAAACCATTGCTGATCACCCAGCGGCGGATCGTCGCGGATTCGGACTCCAGCCACGCCGGCAGTGTCGCGGCGCTGACCGGAAGCAGCGGGATCGCCTGTGGCGAGGTATCGATCAATACCGTCACGGTTGGCGCTCCCGCTGCGCGATGTCCTGCACATGGGCATCGAGTGCTGCTTCCAGTTCGGCCAGGCTCGCGATCTCGACATCCGGGCGGCCCGCGTGCGGCCACGCCAGCGCCTCGCGATTGAGCCATACGCCGATCATCCCGGCGCGCTGTGCACCCAGTACATCGAGCTCGGCATCATCGCCGACATGCGCGATCTGTGCGGCCGGCACGCCCAGCGCGCTGGCCGCACGCGCGAAAATCGCCGGCTCCGGCTTGGCAGCACCGGTAGTGCGCGCGCATACACGTACCGCGAAGTGCGCACCGATGCCGATCCGGTCCAGATCGGCGTTGCCGTTGGTAAGGCTCGCGATCGGCCAGCGAGCGGCCAGTCGCTCGAGCGCTGGGCCCGCGTCGGGATACAGCGTCACCCTGTTGCGGGCATCGAAAAACGCCTCGAAGGCGCGCTCGACGTGCGACTCGTCATAGCCGTGCGGCTGCAGCACTGCGCGCAGCGACAGTTTGCGCAGCTCCGTGAAATCGTGCGCCAGGTGCGGATGCGCAAGCCAGGTCCGTTCGCGCAGTTCGCGCAGGCTGTCGGTCGGCCATGCGGCCGCCACCTCGGGGCAGTGCGTGCGCAACCAGTGATCGAGCGCGAGCTCGGCCTGCACGATCGCCGGCCCGATCGGCCACAGCGTGTCGTCCAGATCGAGCGAGAGTGCGCGGATCATGTATTCAGCGACAGAACACGGCCGGCGCGCAGCCCGCGACCGCAGTCGCTTCGCTCGCGCGGCTGCCAGCATTGGTTTTGCTGGCGCGCACGCTGGCAGTGAACGGCGGCGGCGCGCGTTCGCGCGGCAGGTCGGCCAGGCGCTGGGGATTGCTGCGCATGCTCTTCGGCGGCGCCGGTACGGCGGGTGCCGGCGGCACGGCGGCGATCACGCGCACGCCAAGCCGCGCATGGATCTTCGCCTCGCGTTCCGCGCTGCCGCGACGCACCACCTGCGCCTCGCGCGCGGGCAGCAGCTGGCGCCGTCGCCACTCGACGAGCAGGGCAGGTTCGGAGCGGATGAACTCGCGCACCTGGCGCGCAGTCTGCAGCGTGCCCGGCAAGCCCGGCGTTTCGCGCCGCGCCGCGACATACAGGCGTGTCGGCAGTGGATAGGTCCCGCTTTGCAACGTGGCAAGGCTGGGCGCCACGCCATCGATGGCCAATCTTTGCAGCTTGCGATCGCTGGCCACCAGCGAATTCAGGCTCACTCCGATCGCCATCGGGTCGATCGCCACCGCGCCCTCGAGCTGCTGGGTATTGATGTACCAGCGCTTGGCCGCGACCCGTGCCGAGCCCTTGCCGAACAGCAGCCGGCGCAAGCTCCACTCCACGCCATCGAGTGGGCCGGCCACGGCGTAGAGATTGATCGCGCCCGGAGTGCCGCCCAGCGCCGCCCAGTCGGTGATGCGCCCGGCGTAGATGTCGCGCAGCTGCTCGATGCTGAGGTTTTTGACCGGATTGCGCGCGTGGGTGAGCAGCGCCAGCGCGTCCCACGCCACGGTCGTGAAGTGCAGGTTCTTTTCGATCACCGTGTCGGGATCGGCGGGCCGCGCGCTGCCCACCAGCGAGGCCCTGCCGAGTGCGACCGCCTCCAGCGCCGACATCGTGCCGAGCGCGCGCACCGTGACGGGCACGCTGCGGCGCAACTGGTAGGTGCGTGCCGTATCGGCCATGAATGCCCGCGCCGCCGGCAGATCGCCATACCACGAGTTGTCCGCGCTGCTCGCCGATGCCTGCGCCAGCACGCTGCCGCAAAACGCGCACAGCAGGGCGCAGACCACGCCACGCAACGACCCGCTTTCCCAACGCTTGAAATGCATGTAGTCCTGCCACGCTGATCCGACCGGCCATGATAGCGCGGCGCCCGCCGTGGCCTGTGCAGGTCGGCGCGCCATGGTTGCCGGCGCGCCTGCGCGCACAGCCGGCGGAAAACACGCCAGGTCTGTGCGCGCGTTGCGGCGCATCAGCGCAGCGCGACCAGAAACATCTGCTGTCCTCGCTGCACGGTCAGCACGAGATGTCGCTGCGGGATCGCCAGCGCCTGTTCGAAGGCATCGAGGTTGGCCATCGCGCGTCGATCCACACCGACGATCACATCGTCCTTGGCCAAGCCCAGCGCGGCCGCCGCGCTGCCTTCGGCGACTGCGGTGATCACCACCCCGACGCCGCGACCATTGCGCGGTGGCCGATCGGCAAGCCGCGCACCGTCCAGGCGTTGATCGAGGCTGGCGCCGGTTGCGCGCCGCAGGGTCGGTGCGGTGAGCGTGGCCTTGAGCAGCAGCGGCGCGCCGTCGCGCAGCACGCGCAGGGTTACTTCCTTGCCCAGCGGCAGCAGGCCCTCAAGATTGGCCAGCTCCGCGGCGCTGTTGACCGCACGACCTTCGATCACCCCGATCACATCGCCGGGCTTCAGACCTGCCCGCGACGCGGGCGAATCGTCCAGCACGCGGGTCACCACCGCGCCGCGGCCAGCGTCGGTTTTCAACAGGCTCGCCAGCTGCTCGTCCAGATCCTGCGCCTGCACGCCGAGCGATCCGCGGCGCACCTCGCCATGGGCCAGCAGCTGGCGCATCACCTCGCGTGCGAGGCTTGCAGGAATCGCAAAGCCAATGCCCACATTGCCGCCCGACGGGCTGAAAATCGCGGTGTTGATGCCGATCAGTTCACCGCGCAGATTGACCAGCGCGCCGCCGGAATTGCCGGGATTGATCGAGGCATCGGTCTGGATGAAGTTCTGCACGCCCAGACCGCGCAGGCCGCTGCGCCCGAGTGCGGAGACGATGCCGCTGGTCACGGTCTGCCCGAGTCCGAAGGGATTGCCCACCGCGATCACGAAATCGCCCACCCGCAGCCGATCGGAATCGGCCAGCGGCAGCGCGACCAGATCGGTGGCCTCGACCTTGATCACCGCCACGTCCGAATCCGGATCGGCGCCGACCAGCGTCGCAGCCAGCGTGCGCCCATCGGACAGGGTCACCGAGATGTCGTCGGCACCATCGATCACGTGGTTGTTGGTCAGCACATGGCCCGCGCGCGCATCCACCACCACGCCCGAGCCGAGCGACTGCTGAATGCGCTCGCGCGGCATGTTCGGGATGCCGAAGAAGTGGCGGAAAAACGGATCGTTGGCGAACGGATCGCGCACCGCGACCCGGGTCCTCGAGTTCACGTTGACCACCGCCGGCGTGACCGATTCAAGCATCGGCGCCAGAGTCGCCATCGGCGCGCCCGTCGCATCCAGTGGGATCACGCCTGCCGCCCGGCCCGCACCGGGGCTTGCCGACACGCCGATCAGGATACCGATCGAGAACAGCCTGATGACCGAATTGAAATGCGACATGCGCTGCTCCAGTGCACGATCGGGCCGCCGGGCGACCCCAAGATGTTGTGGCCGAGGGAAACGACTGCAAGACACAAAATCTCTAATTTCGGTTCTGTGATCAGACCCGGTGGAAAGCGAGGAACTTCGGTGAAACCATTGATTTTCTTAGATAAAAAACTACTTGACGGACCCGGAATACCGGCGTAACGTCGTCCCGGTCGCGGCTACAAGATGTTGTGTTCGCAGTTTTCGGTGGTCCTACCGGTTGGGGTAGTCCTGGCGGCGGTCAGGCCGCACCAGCGGGGCAGGTTGGGACCACGTAATGCCCACCACAGTTTCCATCAATCCGGGTGAATTGCGGCGCCGGTGGCGTCGGGGACGGCTTTTCCCCGCGTTCGGGTCGTGATCAAAACAAAAACAAACAACGTGGGCCGCGATCGAGCAGCCCGGCATTTGGGAGGTCAGCAGTCCAATGAGCACGGTTCGTCTGGAGGCAGCCAGCGCCCGCGGTGAGGTCGAGGTTCCGCTCCAACCCGCGTCCTACGATATCTGGGACAAGAAGTATCGCCTCAAGACCAAGCAGGGCGATCCGGTCGATGCCAGCATCGACGATACTTACAGCCGCGTCGCGCGCGCGTTGTCGGGCGCTGAAACCAGCGCCGAGAAGCAGCAATACTGGTTCGAGCGTTTTGTCTGGGCCCTGCGCCGCGGAGCGATTCCCGCTGGTCGCATCACGTCCAACGCCGGCGCGCTCGCGCACAAGCCGGCCACCAGCACCATCAACTGCACCGTCTCGGGCATCATCCCCGACTCGATGGACGGCATCCTGGAGAAGGTCCATGA
>JBBSDI010000246.1:0-5917 GCA_038249585.1 Lysobacterales bacterium
AGATGAAGTCGCGCAGATCCTCCGCGCAGCGCGGACCGTCGCGATAGGCGCGGTGCACACGATCGATCCGCCAGCGGCCGTCAGTCTCGCGGGCAAGGTCGGCGTCCAGAAAAACCACGCCGTCGCTATCGTCGTTGAATCTGCTGACCACCAAAGCCAGATCGCCGGCACCGGGCGCGGCGTAGGCGATGCCGGCGGTGCCGTCGCAAGCTGCAAAGCCCAAGGTGCCGCGCGACAGCGCGAGTTCGCCCAACATGCGCGTCGCACTTGGGGCCAGCGGCGCGGCCGGGACCACAGCCGAATCCGCCGCTGTCGCCGGGCTTGCTGCGGCCATGCTTGCCAGCAGCACGAGTGGAAGAATGCTCATCGGGTCGTTTTCGGTAGGCGGCAAGGCAAGTCGACAGGTGCTCACTTGCGCGGGCTCACCCGGCAGACGGCGGCGGAAACCACAGACCGATCGCCAGCTCCGGCTCGAACGGCGGCACATTGCATGCGACCTCCGCATCGTGCGGAATTCGCAAGCTCGCACCGAGCACATCGACGCGCAGCGGCAGGCTGGCGACATTGCGCTCGACCAGCAGCGCGGTGCGAATCGAGCGCGCGCCCGCGGCGACCAGCCAGCGCACCGCGCGCAGCAGCGAATGACCCCGGTACAGCACATCATCGACCAGCACGATGTCGCGCTTGTGCACGGCAGCCGCGACATCGGGGCCGTCTTCGGTCAACCGGGTGTCGGGATGCAGCAGATGCAGATCGTCGCTGCAGCGCTTGATCTTCAGATCCAGACGGCACAGTGGCGACATGCCAACGCTCGCCACCAGACGCTGCCCCAGCGCATCGGCCAGCGGCACGCCGCGACGTCGAATGCCGATCAGCAGCGTCGTCGCCGGATGGCCAACCAAAGGCACCAGCGCACGCGCCATGTCCTCGAGCAGCCGATTGGTGGCGGTACTGTCGCAAAGGCGGAAGCGGCGTTGCTCGGTCATGCGGTTCTCCGGGAACGCGCATGGTGCGCGCAGTTCACGCGCTACGGAAGTGGGTGCTTGCTATCCTCAGGCACTGGTCATGCGGTGGGCGGACACTTGAAGTACCTGTTGATATTGCTGATCGGTGTGTTCGCCGGCGGCTCGATGGCGTTGTTCTACGCCAACCTCGACCGCGCCCAGGGTGCCTATCCACGCGGCGTGATGGCCGCCATGCAGCATCACTACAAGGCGCTGCAGTCGGGACTGCGCGATCCACAATGCCCACCGCAGCGCAGCCTGCCCAGCTTGCAACGACTGCGCACGATCAGCGACGAAGTCGCGCCCGCGTTCATCCAAGCGCGCCAACCCGGCCCGGACTTCGAGCAGCGCCACGCCGGCCTGCTCACCGCACTGGACGCCGCAATCGCCGCCCCGCCCGCCGATTGCGTCGCGCTCAATGCGCTGACCCAGGACATCGGCGACCGCTGCGACAGCTGCCATGCGGCGTTTCGCTGAGTCGATCGCAGCGCAACGCACGCCGAAAAAAAAGGCCCCGCTTTCGCGAGGCCCGGGGAAAACATGGTGCCCGTTGCCGGGCACCGATCAGTTCGCGTATTTGACCGAGCAGCCGTAGGGTTGGGTGTTCGCCACGCCGACCGGCTTGCCGGATGCCAGTTCCGCGAGGGCGACCCTGACGTACTGCGTTGCGGCCGGAATGTCGGCCGGGTCGGCGCTGGGGTTGGAGTCGATTGCACCTGCGTAGCGCAGCACGCCCTCGCCGTCGATCACGTACATATGCGGCGTGGTCTTGGCGCCATAGGCCTTGCCGGTGGCGCCTGCATCGTCGATCACATAGGCGGTCTGCTTGCCGCCGCTCGCAGCGATCAGCGCATTGGCAGCCGCGCCATCGAGGTTGCCCTGCTTGCCGGGGGCACCCGAGTTGACTGTCAGCCAGACGACATCGCCGGCTGTAGCCTCGCCCTGCTGGGTCTGCATATTGTCAGCGCCATAGTGCTTCTCCACGAACGGGCACTCGGCATTGGTCCACTCCAGTACAACGGTCTTGCCCTTGAAATCGGCCAGCGAATGCGTCTTGCCATTGCTGTCGGTGACAGTGAACAACGGTGCAGCCTGACCGACCACTGCCTTGGCGTAGATCGAGAAGCTGGCAGCGCTCAACAGTGCGCCGGCGAAAAGGGTTGCGATGCGGGTCATGGCTTGAGGTCCTTGATGACTGGATAGACTGCGGGGCTTGTACGCGGTCTAGCGTCGCGCGGCGCGGGTTAAGGCAGCGTCGACGCCGTCGGGTGTCAGGATTTGCGGCAGCAGTTCCGGTTGGCCGCCGCCGGATGGATACAGCGCGTAAACCGGCACACCGTTACGCCCGAACTGAGCCAGATAGCGCGTGATGCGCTCGTCGCGCTGTGTCCAGTCGCCTTTCAGATAAGCAATGCCGTTTTCGCTCAGGCTCCGACGAAACGCCGGCGACGACAGCGCAACCCGCTCGTTCGCAAGACAGGTGATGCACCACGCGGCAGTCATGTTCACCAGCACCGGACGCCCCTCGGCGCGCAGTTCGGCAAGCCGCTCCGGCGACCACGGCTCCCACGCCGCCGATGCGCGGCGCTCGCCTTGGCCGCTGACCGCCGCCACACCCTGCAACGAGACTACCGCGGCGACCGTGGCGACCAAACTCGCCGTGATCAACCCGCGGCGCGCCCAGCCACCAGCGCGCCCCGGCAGCCACAGCGCGAACGCCAGCGCGACCGCACCAAGCAGCACGATCGCCATGCCGTTCACGCCGGTCTGCTGGCCCAACACCCACAGCAGCCACACTGCGGTCAGATACAGCGGGAATGCCATGAACTGCTTGAAGCCTTCCATCCATGCGCCGGGGCGCGGCAGGCGGTTGGCCAGTGCAGGCACGAACGAGATCAGCACGATCGGCAGCGCCAGACCTACGCCGAGGGCGACAAACACCAGAATTGCGCCGAGCGGCGATTGCGTCACCGCGTAGCCCAGCGCAGGACCCATCAACGGTGCGGTGCACGGGCTGGCCACGACCACCGCGAGTACGCCGGTGAAGAACGCACTGCGACCGTCGTGACCGGAGGCCAGCGACTGCCCTGCCCCCATCCACGCGCCGCCGATCTGGAACAGCCCCGACAGCGACAAGCCCATCGCCAACATGACCAGCGCGAGCGTGGCGACCACCCACGGCACCTGCAGCTGGAATCCCCAGCCGAGCTGTTCGCCAGCGGCGCGCAGCGCCAACAGCAGGCCGGCCAGTCCAACGAACGTCGCGAGCACGCCAGCGAGGTACAGCAATCCGTGCCGGCGCGAGTGGGCCGGATCGCCAGCGCTTTCGGCAAGCCCCATCGCCTTGAGCGAAAGCACCGGAAACACGCACGGCATCAGGTTCAGCGCGATGCCGCCGAGCAGTGCGAACGTGAGTGCGAGCAACATGCCCAGCGGCGCGGGATCGGTGCCACCGGCAACCGTGCCGTCGCCTGCGCGACCGGCCGCACCGGTCGCCGCCGCCGGCTCGGCGATGAGCGTAAACGCACGACGCGTGTTGCCCTCGCCTGCCACCAGCAAGAACTCCAGTCGCTCGGGCAGGCCATTGAAGGCGTCGCTGATCGGCGTGTCGATCTTGATGCGGCCATCGGACTGCCGCACTGCCGCACCGCGCGCGTTTGCGAGTACCTGCGCCTGCACCGGAAACAGCTCGATCGATTGCGGATCGAAGTCGGCGTCGGCTCCTGCGATACGGATCGCCATGCCATCGCCGGCACGCGCGAAGTCCGACTGCCATTCGCGTGGCGGCGGTTCGGCGACAAATGCGGTATCGATTCGCATCGCCCACTGCGGATCGCTGACCGCCTGGGCTGCCACCGGCAACGACAGATCGAAGGTGGCGCTGCCCGGGATGCATTCTTCCTTGCATACCAGCCAGCTCGCCTTCACCGACAGCGCGAGCTGCCCGCCCACCAAAAGTTGCGGTGGAAGCTGGATCGCCACCGGCAGCAACAATTCGCCCTCGTAGCCGAAATTGACCAGCGGCCCGATCGGCAGCCGTACCGGCGTGGGCCACCGGATCGGTCCGGCGCTCGCACCGTCCGGCAGCGTCCACACGAGCTTGGTCGGCAGGCCGGAGTCGCCGGGGTTGCGCCAGTAGGTGTGCCAGTGTGGATCGTGCTCGAAGCGCAGCGCCACGCCGAGGGTCTCGCCGGGCGCCACCGCAGTGCGGTCGGCGACCAGCTGCACGGTCAGGTGATCGGTCCGTATCGGACCGCTACCTGCATTTGCGCGGACACCCTGCGTAAGCAGGAGCGCGAGCAAACTCAATCCAATCCAATGGCGCATGGGCGGAATCCGGAGCGACAACCGCCAATTCCAGCGCCAGAGACGTTGCCATCGCGTGATTGTGCCCTGCAATCGCACTTCGGGCTGGTTTGCGTCCGGAATCAGTTCGGCGCACCGGACCGACCGCTGCGTCCAATGTCGCCGGCCTGCGGTCACGACGCAGGTGACCGAGGGGGCTCAACAAGCTGCTGCTGAGTCATCCGACCGAAACGTATTCACCTCGACGTGCTGCGGCCCAACACCCAGCCCGTGAGGCGGACCCGCTCCACCACGAGCATGTGCGGCACGGTCAGCGCGGCGAGGCCGACGAAAAGCAACTGAGCGAGGCGCATGTCGAGCGGCTTGCCGTCCGATAGCCACCACGCGATGCCGACGCCGGCTAGCGTGACCAGCATCGGCACGGTGGCGATGCGCAACAAGTGTTGAAAGGTTCCCGCGCAGGAATATTCACGCGTTCTCAGCACGTGTCTCGCGCTGTGCATGCCGCAGAAAAAGAGCGTGAACCCGATCAGGGGAGGCGCGAAGGTCAGCAGTGCGGTGACCGACAGCAGTTCGACGCTGCGTACTGGCGCCCGCCTCGCGCCGGCGATCGCTGCAATCCCGATAGCGAAAACCCACGGCCACGTGGCCCACTGCAATGCCGCCACGATCGCTTGTGCAGCCGGAATCCCGGCCACGGCTGCAAAGATCTGACAGACCTCTTGGGCATGAAGCGCGATCGGACACAAGATTACGGCGCCGCCATACAGCATTCGAAACAACGCCGGGGTCTGGCCGTCTGGATCGCCCGAGAAGTGGAAGATCGATAGCAGCAGGAACGCCGCCAGAAAAACGCCCGGCGCAACCCACCACACGCCAACGACCGCAGCGGCAGCCAACCCATAAGCCACTGCCAACAGGCTCCAGCCCGCGATCGAGTGGACGCCGGTGAGTTGCCGCAAAAAGACGAGATCCAAGGCGCCGTGCGGGACGCCCATCAACAGGATCAGTGGCGCGAGCAGCAGGAGTTGAACCTGAATATCGAGACGCGGCAGCCACAGGCTCGCAAGCAGCACCAGCCATGCGAACGCACTGAAAGCCAGACCTTGATTCCTGAGGCTCATGGGTGTGCCTTCGAACTGCGGCTCCCGCATTTGCTCACGGGTAGATCGGCGATTTCATGCCGTGCCCTCGACTCCGCGGATGCGCCCACCGCGCCGTGCAATGGCAAGCGCGGCACGCAGGAAAGGCGCAACAGGCATCGCGGCTACCACCGCGAGGCCGTCAACGACACCCGCACTGCCGCTCAGGAAGCGAATGACGCGCGCCGGATCTGCGCGACTGAACAGCGAGAAGAATACGGCCCCGCCGCGGCCGGGGTCGGCACGCAGCACATCCAGAAAGATGCGATCCATCACGCGTAGCGGCAACGGGTCGGGTCGGTGCCCTGTCGGCTGGCCGCGGGTAACCAGTGCATGAGCACACTCGCCGGCCCAGCGCTGAATCCGCTGAAAGGCATATCCCGTGCTCGGTCGCGCGCCACCGGCCATCACGCCAACCCTGACGTAGCTCCGGTGCGCCGAATCCGGGGCATGGTTGAGGCCCAT
>JBBSDI010000247.1:0-5909 GCA_038249585.1 Lysobacterales bacterium
CGTTCAAGGTCGGCCATCAGCGGTTTCTCGAGCTGACCGACCGCCAAGGGATCATCCCGGCGCCATATATGGCGCGCGCGCACTGGGTGTCCGTGTTGGCGTCTTGCGGGATGCCACGCGATGAAATGGTGGCGCTGCTGCGGGTCAGTTATGAGTTGGTCAAGGGTAAGTTGACGGCTAAGGTGCAGCCGGGATTGGAGGGGGATTAGGTTTCGTTTTTTTCTTCATGTCTGTGCGGTTTTCGGAGCCGAGATCTTGTTTGATGGGGCCAGGAACCGCAAGAAAACAACAACTCGGCTCCAAGAAAGGCGAAAAAAACCCAAGAAATCAGCGCAAATCATCGAATCAGAAAAAACTAAGACCGCACAAACCGATAATGCGCCACCAACCACTCATTCCCATCCCGATACCCGAACAACTCCGCACACGCCATCCAGAAGATCCGCCAGCGCTGGTTCCAGATCTTCGCGTGCTCCGCGCCATATGCCCCGGTCAGTACCTGCATCACTGCTGCGGCGTTGCGGTCGTGGTTGGCCAGCCAGTGGTTGCTGGTGCGCTCGTAATGGGTGCCGTTGAGCCGCCACTGTTCCTCCAGGGTCAAGTCGCGCTGGAAGTACAGCAGGCTGTCGGCGGCGGGCATCAGGCCGCCGGTGAAGAAGTACTTGCCCATCCAGTCGTTGTTGCCGTCGGTCTCGAACGGATACATCAGTTCGCGATGGCAGAAGATGTGCACGAACAGCTTTCCGCCGGGTTTTAGCCATGAGGCGATGCGGGCGAGCAGGGTGTCGTAGTTGCGCATGTGCTCGAACATCTCGACCGACACCACGCGGTCGAAGCGGGTGTCGAGGGCCAGCTGGTTGACGTCCTGGGTGATGATGCGCACGTTGTGCAAGCCGCGCGCCTTGCACTGTGCCTGGATGTATTCGCGCTGCGGATTGGAGTTGGATACGCCGGTGATGCGCGCCTTCGGAAAGTTCTCGGCCATCCACAGGGTGAACGAGCCCCAGCCGCAGCCCAGTTCCAGAATGTCTGTATCGTCGCGCAACTCGGCGCGCTCGTTGTACAGGCGCAGCATGTGCTCTTCGGCCTGGTCGAGCGTTTCCGAACCGGTGGGGTAGTAGCAGCCGGAATACTTCAGTCGCTTGCCGAGACACAGCTTGAAAAATGGTGGTGGCACTTCGTAGTGCTGCTCGTTGGCCGCCTGCGTTTCGATCGCCACTGGGCTGCGGCGCAGTTCCTCGATGCGGCGACGGAAGATCTCGTAGGATGCCTCCAGCGCACCCGCGCGCTCATCGCGCAGCCGCTGCGCGCACAGCCGCCGGATGCCGAAGCGGGTCAGGGGGTCGGGAATCAGGCCGCGTTCGCAGAGATCGATGAGGGACATGGGGGCGGGGTTTCTTGGGGCAGGCTTGCGACGAATGGGATGTGGTGAGTGCGCGGTAGAGCAGCGAATGGCGAATGGCGAATGGGAAAACCCGCAATTCGCGATACCCCACTCTCCTGTTCGCCATTCGCCATTCGCTATTCGCCGCCTTTCGGAAACCACGGCACAAACGCACTGGTGGTCCGCTGATACTCCCGATACGCATCGCCGCGCGAGCGCAGCGACTGCTGCTCGACGAAGGGGATGCCGGTGACCCACAGCAGGGAGCACAGCATCAGCACCGAGCCGAGCAGGGACAGCCACCACATCGATGCGCCGATCGACAGCGCCACGTAGGCGAACCAGTGCAGCCATTCGAAGAAATAGTTCGGGTGACGCGAGTAGCGCCACAGGCCGGTGTTGCACACCTTGCCCTTGTTGGCGGGGTCGGTACGGAACGCGGCGAGCTGACGGTCGGCGATCGCCTCGCCGCCGATGCTCACCGCCCAGATCGCGATGCCGACGCCGAGCAGGGTGCTGCCGGCATCGTTGTTGGCCGCCACCCAGAACGGCAGCGAGAACAGCACGGTCAGGCCGGCCTGGAACAGGAAAAACGCATACCACTTGAGTTGGTTGTCGCCGATCGACTGCCGCATATAGGCGTAGCGACCGTCCTCGCGCTCGTGGCGCAGGCGCGCCAGCAGGTGGGTGCCCAGGCGCAGTCCCCAGATCGCGCCCATCGCGGCCACCGCGACGCGCTGTGCCAGCGGTGCGCTGCCGAGTACCGCGTAGAACACTGCCGCGGAAGCGACCAGATACGACCAGCCCACATCGACATAGCCGGCAACCTTGGTGCGCACCTGCACTGCCCACACCACGCTCATGCCAATCACTGCGGCGATCGCGACCAGCGCCACCGGGTGCATCAGGTGCGACCCGCTGCTGGTTCGACGATCAGGCGGCTGGCAAAGGCGCTGAGCACCGGCATTGCGATCGCCCAGGCGATGCCGATGGCGAGCAGCGATGGCCAGATCGGCTCCGGCACGCTCAGGGCGTTCCAGGCGCGACCGGCGATCCAGTAGGTCAACGGGCCGCCGAGCAGGCCGAACAGTGCTGCAAGCAGCCAGCGGCCCTTGAGCCACGCCATCGAGTGGTTGATGGTCAAGCCGAAGTTGATCCACATGCCGAGCATCCACAGCGGCGCGAACACCAGTCCCGGCGCTGCGGTGGTATAGGTAAACCAACCGGCCGCGACCATCGTCGATTCAATCACCACACCAAGCGCGAAAGCCAGCGCCATGGTCGACAGGTCGCTGCGCGGCCAGCGCGAGGCGGCGATCTGCCACGCAGCGAACAGTCCCAGCGGGACGAAGCCGAGCCACCAGCGTCCGCTCGCGCCGCCCCACACGAAAGCTACCCAACAGATCTGGAACGACACCAGGTTGGCGAAGAAGGCCATGCTCAGAACGCCGGGTCGAGGTCGGGCAGGAACTGGCGCGGTCGTGCGCCGGACTTGGCGAGCAGCATCTGCACATCGCCGATGGCGCGCTCGGTGAAGCCGCCCTCGCAATAGGCGAGGTAAAAATGCCACATGCGGATGAAGCGCTCCGGATAGCCCAGTGCGCGCACCCGATCCAGCTGTGCGTCGAAACGCTGCCGCCACTGGCGCAGGGTTGCCGCGTAGCTGGGACCGATGTCTTCGAGGTGGAACAGCTTCAGGTCGGTGCTGGTCGCCAT
This sequence comes from Lysobacterales bacterium, assembly GCA_038249585.1. Taxonomy (GTDB): domain Bacteria; phylum Pseudomonadota; class Gammaproteobacteria; order Xanthomonadales; family Ahniellaceae; genus UBA4656. Next base: position 3,101 of record JBBSDI010000247.1, read on the forward strand.
CGCAGCGGTCATCGCCGCGATCGAGGGAATGAAGCTGCCGGGGAAGATGAAGCGCTGGATGAAATCGACATTGCGCAGTGCGCGCTGGTAGCGATGGTCTTCGATGGTGATGGCCTGGATCAGGGCCATGCCGCCGGGCTTGAGCAGGCTCGAACACTTCCCGAAGTAGGTGTCGAGGAACTGATATCCGATCGCTTCGATCATCTCGATCGAGACCAGCTTGTCGTAGCTGCCGGCAAGATCGCGATAGTCTTCCAGCACCACGCTGACGCGATCGTCGAGACCTGCGCGGGCGACCCGTTCGGTGGCCAGCGCGTGCTGTTCCTTCGAGATCGTGGTGGTAGTCACCCGGCAGCCGAAGTGGCGCGCGGCGTGGATCGCCATGCCGCCCCAGCCGGTGCCGATCTCGACCAGATGATCGGCGGGCGTGAGTGCCAGCTTGCGGCAGATCCGGTCGAGCTTGCGCGCCGAGGCGATTTCGAGGCTTTCATCGGCGCTGCGGAAGATCGCCGAGGAGTACATCATGGTGTCGTCGAGGAACAGGCTGAACAGGTCGTTGCCCAGATCGTAATGTTCGGCGATGTTGCGTTTGCTGCCGTCGCGCGAGTTGCGCCGGCGCGCATGCCAGGCGCGCATCAGCGCGCCGCCCAGACGTGCAAGGCCCGATTCCATGCGATCGAGCAGGTCGCGGTTGCGCACGAAGATGCGGATCAGGGTGGTCAGGTCGGAACATTCCCACCAGCCGTCCATGTAGGCCTCGGCGGCACCCACGCTGCCGTTGAGGGCCATTGCGCGATACGTCTGCGGATCGTTCACCGTGATCGTGCAGCGCAGGGTGTCTTCGGCGCCAGCGCTGCCGAACACGCGGCTGGCGCCAGCGGGCTCGATGACCGTCAACTCGCAGTCGCGCAGGGCGGCCAGCGCGCCGAGCATGCGGTTGCGGAAAAAGCCGCCGCTGTCGCCAGCGGCGGCATCGGACAACACTTCGGATGAGGACGACAAGTCGCGCATGGCGGGCATCAGCCTGGGTGCTTGGATGGGTGATCGTAAACGGGATTGCGTTTAAGCCAAATCAACAGCGCCTGCCAGTGGATCGCCGCGACCACCCGGGCGGTCATCAGCGGGAATCGCCATAGCACCCGTGCGAGCGCATTCGCGGTCATCGGCTCGCGCTCGAGCACCACGGTGGCATCGAAGTCCGGCTTGCCTTCCTTGAGCACATCCATATGCACGCGCAGTGATCGGCCCGGCGTCTCGAAGCGCCAGCGGTAGTCGCGCTGCATCGGCAGGAATGGCGATACATGGAACTGCTTGGCGAAATCCCATTCCAGCGCGATGCCATGGCGCTGCGCCTGCGCCACGGGCAGCACATAGGCGTGGCGCTCCCTCCATGGCGTGTTGGTGATCTCGGCCACGATGGTCTCCAGCGTGCTGCCGTCGGCCGCGTAGCAGTAGTAGAAGCTCACCGGGTTGAAACTGGTGCCGAAGTAGCGCGCATGGGCGAGCAGGCGGATCGGCCCGGTCGGCGTGCGCCCGGTCGCCTCGAACACCCGTGCGCGCACCGCGTCGGCCAGCGGCGTGAGGGGATCGCCGAGGTAGTCGCTGCGCCGGAACTCGGCCAGGTTGCGCCGGTTGATCGACCACAAGCGCCGCCCGGCAAACACCCGATCGAGCTCGTCGAGATCCAGATACAGCTGGAAAATCCGATAGCGGAACGCATGCGGATGCGGCGCATGGCGCCGATGGCGTACCCAACCACTGTAGATGGCGCTGGCCAGCGGCGCCTGAGACAGATCCATCGCTGCTGGCGCGGCCATGCTCACGGTATCGACGCCGCTTGGCGCGCTGGTGCTGCACCCGGCTGCCACGCGACGCCGAGTGCGGCTGCCACCTCGACACCGCTGCGCATGCCGTCCTCATGGAATCCCCAGCCCCAGTAGGCGCCACAGAACCACGTGCGGTCGACGCCGTTGATCTCGGCCCGGCGCGCCTGGGCGGCCACGCTGGCGCGGGTGTAGATCGGGTGGTAATAGACCAGCCGGCGCAGGATCTTGTTGGGGTCGATCGCTGCGCTGCGGTTGAGCGTGACCACCAGCGGTTCGGGCGAATCCAGCGATTGCAGCAGGTTCATGCAGTAGCTGACCGTGCACTGCGCGTCCGGCTGCGCGGGCACGATCGCATTCCACGCGGCCCACGCGCGGCGATCGCGCGGCAGTTGCGAGGCATCGGTGTGCAATACGGTCTCGTTGCGCTGATAGCCCATCGCGCCGAGGATCGCCGATTCGCGCTCACTGGGGTCGGTCAGCAGCGCCAGCGCCTGGTCGCTGTGACAGGCCAGCACGACCTGCTCGAATTCTTCGCTGCCGCTGTCGGTAGCCACGTCGACCCCGCGTGCGTGGCGGCGGATCCCGCGCACCGGCGTGCGCAGGCGGTGCTGCGCGGTCCAGTCGCGCGCCATGGCGCGTACATAGCTGCGTGAGCCGCCCTTCACGACCTGCCACTGCGGGCGTCGGTCGACCTGCAGCATGTGGTGGTTGGCCATGAAGGCGGCCAGATACTTGGCCGGAAAACGCAGGATCTGCCCGGAGGGCGACGACCACAGCGCGGATGCCATCGGCACGATGTGGTCGTCGCGGAAGCCCGCCGAGTAGCGCCCGGCGTCGAGATACTCGCCCAGCGACGGACCATCGCCGGCGGCCTCGAGCAGCCGTGGCGCCTGGCGGTAGAAGCGCAGGATGTCGAGGATCATGCGCCAGTGGCGTATCGAGAGCGCGCGGCGCTTCTGCAGGAACATGCCGCCGCGGTTGCC
>JBBSDI010000248.1:0-5898 GCA_038249585.1 Lysobacterales bacterium
ACTGGCTGCGCCAGCGGCCGCTGATGCATGTCGACGAGTCGCTCAACTTCGCCCTCGTGCACGCGGGATTGGCGCCGAAGTGGACGATCCGGATCGCTGCACGGCGCGCGCGCGAGGTCGAAAAGCGCCTGCGCGGCAAAAATCGCAAGGGCCTGTTAAAGCAGATGTACGGCAACAAGCCCGCCGCGTGGTCGCCCAGTCTCGACGGTGTGGCGCGCATTCGCACGATCATCAACGTGATGACGCGGCTGCGCTTTTGCGATGTGCGCGGGCGCATCGCGTTCGACGAGAAGGGTCCGCCGGGCTCGCAGACGCCGGGCCTGTATCCCTGGTATGAGGTGCCCGGCCACGCGGCGCGCGACATGCGCGTGGTGTTCGGACACTGGAGTGCGTTGGGCCTGTATCGCAGCCTTGGCGTGTATGGCATCGACACCGGCTGCGTATGGGGCGGCCAGTTGACCGCGCTGACGCTTGAAGCCGAGCCGCGCGTGATCCAGGTGGCTGGCCGCGAGGGCGCGGTGCCGGGTCATCAGGATTGAGCGATTGGACCGAGACAAGGTCGGCGCGGTGCGTCGAACGCGACCCGCCCTGCCTGCAAAGGGGATGCGGCTGTCGCAGAAAGCAGCGCTCGAACCGCCCAGGCTTGCCGGCCGGCGGCGTGGGAATCCTGATCGGGAATAGTCATCGAGAACCGGTGCGACGACGTGGTCGTTATCCACAGCGTCTACACACATCGCATGCAGTCGTTCTACCAAGCAACTGCGGCATGGGTTCCCCGCATTGCACACCGTATCGATTTTCCCGACTATATGGCGGGCGAGTTGCTGGCGATCGCCGCGCCCGATATCCGCGCCAGGCGCGTATTCCGCGGCGGCCCCTGCGGCAACACCGAAAAACAGAACCCACCGGAACAACACTCACATGCCGCACCGCCTCACGACATTGTCGAAGTTCCTGATCCAGCAGCTGAAGGGCTCGCAGGATTCCAGCGATCTGGCTGCACTGCTGATCGACGTCGCGGCCGCCATCAAGGCGATCAGCGCGATGGCCGCCAAGGGTACGCTGGACGGCAACATCGGCAGCACCGAGCAGCACAACGTGCAGGCCGAATTGCGCACGCAGCTGGATGTGCTGACCCACGACACCATGCTGCGCTACTGCGAGTGGGGCGGTCTGCTCGCGGGCATCGCGTCAGCGGAGATGGCCGATCCGTTCGAGATCCCCACCGAGTATCCGCGCGGCCGCTTCCTGCTGCTGTTCGACCCGCTGGATGGATCGTCGAACATCGACCTCAACGTGGCGGTAGGCACCATCTTCTCGGTGCTGCGCCATGTGGGCGACGCCGCGCCCGTCGAGAGCGACTACCTGCAAAGCGGGCAGCGCCAGCTGGCCGCAGGCTACGCCATCTATGGACCCTCGACGGTGCTGGTGCTATCGGTCGGCAGCGGAACCCACGGGTTCACCCTCGACCGCGAGATCGGCAACTTTCTGCTCACCCACCCGGACATGAAGGTCCCCGAGGACACCAGCGAGTTTGCGATCAACACCTCCAACGAGCGCTTCTGGGAGCCGCCCGTGCAGCGCTATGTCGCGGAGTGCAAGGCCGGCAAGACCGGCCCGCGCGGCCGCGACTTCAACATGCACTGGATCGCCTCGACGGTGGCCGAGGTGCATCGCATCCTGATTCGCGGCGGCGTATTCATGTACCCGCGCGACAACAAGGACCCGAAGCAGTCCAGTCGCCTGCGCCTGCTTTACGAGGCCAATCCGATGGCGATGCTCATCGAGCAGGCCGGCGGTTGCGCATCGACCGGTCGCCTTCGCATGCTCGCCGTCGAGGCCACGCAGCTGCACCAGCGGGTGCCGGTGATCCTCGGTTCGAAGAACGAGGTGGAGCGCATCGAGACCTATCATCGCCAGTTCGACGGCGGAGCCGACCAGCCGTTCGCGTCGCCGCTGTTCAGCGACCGCTCGCTGTTCAGGCCCGAAGCGCGCAGCTGATACCACGCAGCTGTCACCACCGAAGGACATCACGATGTCGACCCAACATCCAGTCATTGCAGTCACCGGTTCGTCAGGCGCCGGTACCACCACGGTGATGAGCAGCTTCTTCAACATCTTCCGCCGCGAGGGCATCAATCCGGTGCTGGTGGAGGGCGACTCCTTCCATCTTTACGACCGGTCGGAGATGCGCGCGGCGATGAAAGATGCCGAATCAGGGGGCAACCGCCACTTCAGCCACTTCGGACCGGAAGCCAACATGTTCCGCGAGCTCGAATCGTTGTTTCGCGATTACGGCGAGAGCGGCGGCGGCAAATTCCGCAAGTACCTGCACGATGAGCACGAGGCCGCGCCCTACGAGCAGGAACCCGGCACCTTCACGCCGTGGGAGCAGGTGCCGCCGGGCACCGATCTGCTGTTCTACGAGGGCCTGCATGGTGCGGCCGAGGACGGTGAGGTCAACGTTGCCCGCCATGCCGACCTGCTGATCGGCGTGGTGCCGATCCTGAATCTGGAGTGGATCCAGAAACTTCACCGCGACAAGAGCGCGCGCGGCTACAGCCAGGAAGCGGTGGTCGACACGATCCTGCGTCGCATGCCCGACTACGTCAAGCACATCATCCCGCAGTTCTCGCGCACCCATGTGAACTTCCAGCGGGTGCCGACCGTGGACACGTCGAATCCTTTCACTGCGCGCTACATCCCGACCGCGGACGAGAGTTTTCTGGTGATCCGCTTCGCCAGCCCGCGCGGGATCGACTTTCCGTATCTGCTGAGCATGCTGCACGACTCGTTCATGAGTCGACCCAATACGATCGTCGCCCCGGGCGGCAAGATGGGCCTGGCGATGGAGTTGATCTTCACCCCGATGATCCTGCAACTGCTCGATCGCAAGCGGCGCGCAATGGCCTCATGAAACGAATCCGTACCGTGAGCGGAGGGGGGTCGTCGCCGATGAGCAAAGTGCACGGCCCGATCCGCGCGGTGCTGTTCGATCTCGACGGCACCCTCGTGCATACCGCGCCCGACATTGGTGCAGCACTCAACACGTCGATGCTGGCCAACGGATTGGCGCCGGTGAGCGAGGCACAGGTCGCAGCCTTCATCGGTCGCGGCGGACGGGTACTGGCGCAGCGCGCGATCGAATCGCAGCACCGCAGTGAGCCGGAGCTGGCGCTTGCGGTATTCGAGGGCTATGTCGACGCCTATCGCACCCAGCTGGGTACCTTGTCGCACGCCCTGCCCGGCGCCGCGCGCTGCCTGCAGCAGCTGGCCGCACGCGGGCTTAAGCTGGCGGTAGTGACCAATGCGCTGCAGCGCTTCGCCGAGGCGATACTGGCGCGCTACGAGCTGAGCGGATATCTGCAACTGATCGTCGGCGGCGACCGGATATCGCCAGGCAAGCCGCATCCGGATCCCCTGTGGTTTGCCTGTCGCACGCTCGGGATGCAGCCGTCGGAGGCGCTGATGGTGGGCGACTCTATCAACGACATCGAAGCCGCCGATGCGGCCGGCTGCATGGCGGTCGGCATCAACGGCGGCTACGTTGGCGACCGCCCGCTGACCGGCACCGACTGCAGCCTGATCGACAACCTGGAGGAGTTGCCAGCGCTGCTGCAGGCGCTCGACGCGCGCGCAGCGAACGAGCGCGGCATGCCCGTGGTGGCGATCGCTTCATCGCCAGGCAGCTGAGATCCCTGCGAAATGCTTGCATCGCTCGTGGTGGTGGGTGCGGCAAGCGAACCGGAACGACGCAACGCACCATGAAGATTGCACGCCATCAATGCCCAAAGCCCTGATCTTCGATGTCGATGGAACGCTGGCCGATACCGAGCGCGACGGCCATCGCATTGCCTTCAACAGCGCATTCGCCGACGCCGGCCTGAAGTGGCGCTGGGACGTGGGTACCTATGGTCGTCTGCTTGCGGTGGCCGGCGGCAAGCAGCGCCTTTTGCACTATCTGCAGACCGCCACACCCGAACTGCTGCCATCCGAACAGGTCAAGCTGGTCGAATCGCTGCACGCGCGCAAGACCGAGCATTACCTCAAGCTGATGGAACGCGGTGGAATCGAGCTGCGCCCCGGAGTCGCGCGACTGCTCGCCGAGGCACAGCACCGCGGCATACGGCTGGCGATCGCCACCACGACCACCCGCGCCAATGTCGACGCACTGCTGCAGCGCAAGCTGCCGCACCTGAGTGCTGCCTTCAGCGTGATCGGTGCTGCCGACGATGCGCAGCGCATGAAGCCGGATCCGCAGGTCTATCGCGTCGTGCTGGAGCGTCTGCGCCTCGCAGCGCAGGAGTGCATCGCCATTGAAGACTCGCCAGCCGGCTTGCACGCCGCGCTGAATGCCGGCATCGCCACCGTGGTCACGGTCAACGATTACACCGACATGTACGACTTCGATGGTGCGCTGGCCGTGGTCAGCGATCTCGGCGAGCCGGATGCGCCGGCGCGGTCGATTGCGGGTCCCGCACTTGCCGGACCCTGCGTCGACCTACCGCAGCTGGTCGCCTGGCACACTGGCGCGACAATCAGCGGCGAATCAGCTCCACGAACGTGAAGCCGAACGGATGGCGGGCATCGGCAGGATGCGGCTCACGCTGGGTCTCGCGCCAGTCGGCGGCATCGAACGCAGGGAACAACGCGTCTGCATCCTCGACCAGCGTGTCGACTTCGGTCAACAGCATGCGCGCGCTCGCGCCCAGGGTCTGCGCATAAACCTCCGCGCCACCGATCACCATCAGCTCCGGCGATTCGACTCGCTCGATCGCCTCTTCAATAGAGCCCACCGCAATCTGCTCGGCGAATGGTGCCTGGCCGTGGCGCGTCAGCACGAGGTTGGTGCGCCCCGGCAGCGCGCGTCCGATCGCTTGCGCGGTCTTGCGCCCCATCAGCAGCGGCTTGCCCAGGGTCAGCGCCTTGAAGCGCTTGAGGTCGGCAGGCAGGTGCCATGGCAGCGCGTTGTCGCGACCGATGGCGCGCGCACGATCCAGTGCCGCCACCAGCACCAGTGCGGTCATGCGGCGTGCCGCGCCACGCGCGCCAACTGGCGATCGTGCCAGCGCGCCAGCGTCAGCAGCGCCACGATCGCGCCGATCAGCGCGAGCAGCATGTCCTTCTGCGCATCCCATTCATCGCCCTGGGTACCGAGGAAGGCATCGGCGCCCTCGCCCGCCGACACTGCCGCAGTCCACTCGATCAACTCGTAGAAGGCACTGAAGGCGAGGCAGATCGACACCACGATGAAGAACAGCCAGCCGCCGCGGCGCAATGGGGTCGAGCGCAGCAGCACTTCACGCGCAAGGATCGCCGGCACGAAGCCCTGTGCGAAGTGGCCAATGCGGTCGTAGTGGTTGCGGGTGAAATCGAACCATTCCTGCATCCAGAACCCCAGCGGCACCTTGGCGTAGGTGTACTGGCCGCCGACCACCAGGATCACGCAATGGATCGCGATCAGCGTGTACAGCAGCGGCGTCAGCGGATGCCGCCGGAAGGTCGCCAGCATGATCGGCACGCCGATCAGCACCGGTGCTACCTCTGCCCACCAGGTGGCGCGATCGGCCGGCGCGATCGCCGACCACGCCAGCACGGCCGCAACGATTGCCAGCAGCAGCAGGGGCAGTTTGGCGTCGGCGCGCATCAGACCGCGACCGCTGCCTTGATCGCCGCATGCGACCGGTAACCGACCACTTCGATGTCCTCGTAGCGGAAGTCGAAGATCGAGCGCACCGCCGGATTCAAGCGCAGCAGCGGCAATGGGAACGGTGTGCGCGAGAGCTGCTCGTTGACCTGCTCGAAATGATTGGCATAGATATGCGCATCGCCAAAGGTATGCACGAACTCGCCCGGCTGCAGATCGCAGACCTGGGCCAGCATGTGGGTCAGCAGCGC
>JBBSDI010000249.1:0-5882 GCA_038249585.1 Lysobacterales bacterium
GAACACCGACACCGCGAACAGGTTGAACACCGCAACCCAAATGTAGAACGCAGCACCGCGCAGATTGCCGCCGGTATCGGAGCGCAGCAGCACGTAGAACACCAGCAGGCAGCCGATGAACAGTGCGTAGATCGCCGGCAGGAACTGGCGCCGCGGATAGCGCGAGACCAGCGCGCCATAGCACGGGGTCGCCAGCAGCATGCCGACGAAGGTGCCCATGAACAGCCAACGCAGCTCGTATTCGCTGCCCATCGCATCGCGGATCGGGCGCAACACGTAGTAACCGCACAGCAGCGAGAAGAAGTACACGAACGACCACAGCAGGGCCGGCAGCTCCGCACGCGTGGCGCCGACCAGGGTCAGCAGCCAAGTGTCGGCGGCACGGGGGTTGGGCTGCATCGACACCGGTGGATTCTCACGCGAGCGCTCAGGCCGCGACGGTACCCGGCGCGCGGCTCAGTTACCAGCCTGATCGCGGGGCGCGGGCTGCACCTCGGCCGCAGCGTTGCCGGTTTGCCAATCGGCGAGCGCCTGATCGTAGATGTCCCAGACACAGCGTGCACAGCCACCACCACAGCAATCGGCGGGATCGGGCGGCAGGGGTTTGTGCGGCTGGCTCATGCTGTGGACAAGGTTACGCTGACACAACCCTAAAGTTGTAATCTGGCGACATCGCGCAGCGGATTGATCGATGTCGGCCCAGCTTTCAGCCATCACCATCTACCCGCTGAAGTCCTGCCGCGGCTTGCCGCTGCACGAGTGCAGCGTCGAGCCGCGCGGCCTGCAGTACGATCGCCGCTGGCTGGTAGTCGATGCCGATGGGCGCTTCATTACCGGTCGTGCCCACCCGCGCATGGTGCTGGTGCGCGCGGTTCCGCGCGGCAACGGCTTGCACCTGCGCGCGCCGGGACTTTCCGACATCGTGATCGCCGCGCCGTTGGTAGGTGCGCCGCGTCGCCCGGTAGTGATCTGGAAGGATACGGTGGATGCCGCCTGCGCCGATCCGGCAGCTGATCGCTGGATCAGCAATGCGCTGGGGGTCGCAGCGCACCTGGTGTGGATGGACGCTGCCGCGCAGCGCGCGGTCAGCCCGACCCGGGCACTGCCCGGCGACGAGGTCAGTTTTGCCGATGGCTACCCGCTGCTGCTGATCGGCCAGGGCAGCCTCGATGGACTCAACCAACGCCTGGCCACGGCGGTGCCGATGGCCCGGTTCCGGCCCAATCTGGTGGTCGCGCACGTGGCAGCGCACGCCGAGGACAGCTGGTGCCGGGTACGCATCGGCGCGATCGACTTCGAGGTGGTCAACCCCTGTGTGCGCTGCGTGTTCACCACCGTCGACACCGATACCGGCGCATTCGACCCGTCGCGCGAGCCGCTGGATACACTGCTGACCTACCGCCGCAGTCCCAACGGCGTCACCTTCGGGATGAACCTGATCGCGCGCACGGGCGGCACGCTGCGTGAAGGCGATCCGGTGGTTGTCGAGGCAATGGCCTGAACCCGGGCACGGCGATGTGATCCGGTCACGCTGCACTGCGATGGAGCACATGCTCTAAGCGACGCGGACTAGCCTTCGGGATCGTGGATCGACGCTTTGCCCGCATATCTCATGACTGAAACCGTATACGACTTCATCATCGTCGGAGCCGGCTCCGCCGGCTGCGTGCTGGCCAATCGGCTGTCCGCGGATCCCGCGTGCCGCGTGCTGCTGCTTGAAGCGGGCCCCACGGACTGGCATCCGTTCATCCACATGCCCGCTGGGCTGGCCAAGCTGATCGGCAAGAAGAACGTCAACTGGGACTACAACACCGAGCCTGAAGCGCAGCTCGATGGGCGCAGCCTGTGGTGGCCACGCGGCAAGGTGTTGGGCGGTTCGAGTTCGATCAACGCGATGTGCTACATCCGCGGCCACTGGCGAGACTACGACGAGTGGTCGGCCATGGGGGCGACCGGCTGGGACTGGCACAGCGTGCTGCCGTGGTTCAAGCGCTCTGAAAACAATGAACGTGGCGCGGACGAATTCCACGGTACCGGCGGCCACCTCAACGTCGACGATCTGCGTCACCACAACCCGCTCAGCGATGTGTTCCTGGCCGCGACCCGCGAGCGCGGCTACGCGCAAACCGGCGATTTCAACGGTGCCAGCCAGGAGGGCTTTGGCTATTACCAGGTCACGCAGAAGAACGGCGCGCGCTGGAGCACGGCCGCGGGCTATCTGAACGCGGCGAAATCGCGCGACAACCTGAGCGTGAGAACCGCCGCCCTGACCCAGCGCGTGCTGCTCGACCGCGGCCGCGCGGTGGGCGTGGAGTTCAGCCATCGCGGCGAGCTGCAGCGCGCGCAGGCCGCACGCGAGGTGATCCTCGCCGGCGGCGCGCTCAACTCGCCGCAGCTGTTGATGCTCTCGGGCATCGGGCCTGCCGATGCGATCCGCCAGCACGGCATCAGCGTGCACCACGACGCACCCGAGGTAGGCCGCAACCTGCACGATCATCTCGACGCGTGCACGGTGTACCAGTGCACGCAGCCGGTCACCTACGACCACACCAACGACCTGGCAGTGGCCTGGAACTACTACGTGCACCGCAGCGGCATCGGCACCAGCAACGTGGCCGAGAGCGGCGGGTTCCTGCGCTCACGCCTGGCGCCCGACGAGCGCCCGGACATCCAGTTCCACTTCGTGCCGGCGATCCTCGACGACCATGGACGCAATCGCTTGCCGGGCTATGGGTTCACCCTGCACGCCTGCGCACTGCGGCCGCGCTCGCGCGGCCATCTGGCGCTGGCCTCGGCCGATCCGTCGAGCAAGGTGCGCATCCACGCGAACTACCTCAGCGATCCCGAGGGCTTGGACCTGCAGATGCTGGTTGAGGGCGTACGGATGTCGCGCGAGGTGCTCGGCAGCGAGGCATTCGCGGCCTGGCGCGGTGCGGAGATCTTCCCCGGCAGTGCTGCGCAGGACGATGCCGCGCTCGCCGCCTTCGTGCGCCGCAAGGCCGAGACCATCTATCACCCGGTAGGGACCTGCCGCATGGGCAGCGATGCGAGCGCGGTGGTCGACCCGCAGCTGCGCGTGAATGGCGTGCAAGCGCTGCGCGTGGTCGACGCCTCGGTGATGCCGCGCCTGGTCGGCGGCAACACCAACGCACCGACCGTGATGATCGCCGAGAAGGCGAGCGCGATGATCCTGGCCGCCTGAGCGCGGTCCGGCGGCTCATGGCGGTCGACCGCCAGCCCCGCAATGCGTTGCATCCGGGACTGGTCGAGGCAATGGTGAGTCATGCGCAAGGCAGCTGCGGTACTCCTGTTGATCTGGTGCGGCAACGCAATCGCCGAGGCACCGCTCGGGCCATGGTTCGACCGCGCACGCAACGGACACGGCATCGACATCCAGCGCAGTGGCGATACGTACCTGGTCAACCTCTACACCTTCGATGAAACCGGCGAGCCGGAGTGGTTCGCCGCGCAAGGCTCACTGGACGCCGGTGGATCCGAGCAACCGCTGTTGCGCTTCGGCAATGTCGGCGACAGCCAACGACCCGACGTGCGCGCACCGAATATCGGCACGCTGCAACTGCGCTTTGGCATCACCGCCGCGCAGGCGCCTTGCAGCGATGGCACCGATCGCTGCGCCGCGGGTGCGCTCGCGGAGCTCAGCTTCAGCATCGGCGGCCAACGCAGTCGCTGGTGCATCGAGCCGCTGTTGCCGGCGTCGGACGCTCCAGAGCGCGGCATGGACGGTACCTGGTGGGGCGGCCCGGACGATAAGCGGATGGGGATTGACCACCTACTTCCTGCCGCAAGCCGGCGCGCTGCTCTCGGCGAATCTGCTGTATTTCTACGCTGCCGCTGGCGCACCGCGCTGGTCGCTCGCACAGACCGTCGACAACGATTTCGCCGTTGCGACGCGCTGGATCTCGGATCGGGGCTACTGCAGGAACTGCCCGACGGCGGCGCTGATCGCACGCGATGGCGGCCCGCTGGCGCTGTCGCTGACCACGCCGCTGCCGCTGGCGGGTCTGGACAATCAGCTGTCGATGGCTGCGGTCCATGCGGGGGCTGCGGGTGGCACATGGAACCGGCAGATCAGGCTGCAGCGGATCTCCGGTTTGTTTCCGACACCGCGCACTGCAGCGACGCGCGAGGGACTGCTGGCTGGCGCTGCCGATACCGGCGCGACCATCGCCTGGCGCGGTATCCCGTTCGCCGCAGCGCCCACGGGCACACTGCGCTGGCGCGCACCGCAGGCCGCGCGCAGCCGTCAACGCGTGCTCGCCGCCACCGAGTTCGGACCCGGATGCCCGCAGGCGCCGGCACGGGGATTCTTCGGCGGCGCGCCGCCGCGCACCGACGAGGACTGCCTGAGCTTGAACGTGTGGGCACCTGAGTCCGCCGCGCACGATTCAACGCCGCTCCCGGTCATGGTCTGGATCCACGGCGGCGGCCACGTGCAGGGCGGATCCTCGCAGCTGCTCGGCGCGAGGCCCTTGTACGACGGCAGCATTTACGCGCAGCGCGGCATCGTACTGGTGTCGATCAACTATCGACTCGGCCCGCTCGGCTATGCCGCATTCCGCGAGTTGATCGGCGAACACCCCGATCAGCCGGGCGCCGGCAACTATCGCCTGCTCGATCAGCTCGCAGCACTGATTTGGGTGCGCGACAACATCGGCGCGTTCGGCGGCGATCCCGCCAACGTCACCATCTTCGGCGAGTCAGCCGGCGGCGTCAGCGTGTGCGCCGTGCTCGCCTCACCGCTTGCCACAGGTCTGTTCGCGCGCGCGATCATCCAGAGCGGCGTTTGCACGGTGACCGTACCGAGGCCGCTCATCAGCAACGGATCGCGCGAGCCGGCGGTCGCTAAGGGCGATCGGATCAAGCAGCGCCTTGGCTGCCCGCAATCCGATGCGCGCGAATGCCTGCGTGCGAAAACCGCCGCCGAACTGGTGACCGCGGGCGAAGGCGCGGTGGCGTTTTCCGGCAGCGGCGAAAGCTACGCCGAAGTGATCGACGGCTTCGCGCTGAACGCAGGCTTGGGCGACGCGATCCGCGAGGGCACGGCCGCGCAGGTACCGATGATGATCGGCATCAACGAGGACGAGACCACATCCCTGGTGCCCGTCGCGCAACGGCCGCAAACCGCGGCGGCCTACGAGTCGCTGGTGCGCTCGCGTTTGTCGCCGCTGATCGCCATGCGGCACTGGCGCAGTACCCGGCCGCAGCCTTCATGCCGGTGTGGCGGGCGTGGACGGCGCTCAACACCGATGTGGCATTCATCTGTCCTGCTGCGCGTGCAGCGCGCGATCATGCCGCGCGCGGCAATCCGGTGTTCGCTGACTACCTCACCCAGAGCCTGCCCAACCAACCCGAGCTCGCCGCATTCCACGGTCTGGACATCCCGCTGCTGTTCAGCCCGATGTCCGACTTCGGCCCGGGGATCCAGCAGCTCGCGGCCGACATGCAGTCGCTGTGGGCCAGCTACGCGATCAACGGGCAACCCGCGGTCGCAGGCCTGCCAGCTTGGCCACGCCATCCAGCCGACCGCCAATCGGGGCTTGAACTGCGCGCCGGCGGTATCGCGCCGCGCGCCGGGTACCGCGACAGATTCTGCGATTTCTGGGCGCGTTACGCGCGACTTCAGCCGCTCAAGCCGCCAGCTGTGGCGGCAGCGGGCAGTGCAACACCGCGCAGATGGTGCGTAGCAGTTCGGCCTCGGCCAGCGCGCAGCGGCCGTCGTGGGTGATGGTCTTGACCAGGCCTTCGAGCAGCAGCTGCTTGCTGGCTGGATTGAGCCGATCCAGCGCGGGCCAGGCGCGCTCGAGTGCGGCGGTCCAGTCGTTCGGCGGTGTGTAGTTCGGCGCGCCGGTGGGGAAGATCGC
>JBBSDI010000250.1:0-5851 GCA_038249585.1 Lysobacterales bacterium
CGGCCCGAACATCGCCAGCAGAGCCAGCAGGGCAGCAAGGCGAACCGGATGCAGATTGCGTTCGGAACTGGGCGCGAGCGTGTTCAAGCGAGCAGTCTATCGCGGCCTGTGTGATGCAGGAGCGCACCCTGTGCGCGACCGGCCTATTCGGAATGCACCGTGCAGCCGACCGTCGCGGTCGGGCAACGGCGGAACAGTGCCCGCGCACGAAGGCGGCAAACTCAGCGAGTGCCATCATCCTGGCAGTGTGCCGATAGTCCGCCGGCCTCCAGCACCGGCGTTCCGATGGTCGCAAGCGTTGCTTCGGCGCCATCGGGCGCCGCAAGAGATCGCAACGCGATGGCCGATCCCGGACTGTTGCATGCACCGATCGACGCGGCGAAGAATCCGTTTTCCTGCACCACGAAGCCCGGCTGCAGCGTGACGCGGGTCTGCGCTTGCACGGCGCGGCCGGCGCCGGTGTTGACGCGGAAGATTGCGGTTGGCGTGACCAGGTTGGCCTGGCCGTGGGTGACTGAGCCCGCGACCGCGATGGCATTTGGCGAAAGCACGGCGCTGCAGGTTTGCGCGCAGGCGGCGGCAGTGGCCTGGGTACCGGAAAGCCAGATGCCCGCCGAGCCACCGGTGCAAAAGGCGATCACGCGGTTCTGCCGATTGTAGTCGTTGGGATTATCGTCTTCATCGGGAAAACTGCCCGTGCCGGGATCCGCGTCGTTGACGAGGAAACCGCTGCTGCTGATGGAATCGATGCCGTTGTCCGGAATCGCGACCTCGAAGTGCAGGTGCGGGCCGGAGGCAAAGCCGATCCGGCCTTCGGTGCCCAGCGCTGCGCCGGCTTGCACGAATTCGCCGACCTGGTGGCCGTTGTTGGCGACCGAACCGGTCACCATGTGCGAATACTTGCTCCACTCGCCGTTGGGATGTTCGATCCAGACGTAGTTGTTGCGGCAGTTGCTGTTGCAGCTGGCATTGTCGGCCTCGCAGCAGTTGGCCACGCCTGCACAGGGATTGGGATCGCCTGGGTCGACATTGGGGCACCACAGGGTGTTGTCGTCCTCGATGATGCGCAACCAGCCGTCGCCGGCGGCGGCGATGGTATAGGGACCGCCGTTGCGGCCGCCGAGATCCATGCGGTTGCGCGCCGCAGGGTGGTTGCGATGATCGTTGTTGGCGCGCACGTCGGTGCCGGTGGCGTACGGTATGCGATATCGACCCTTGGTGACTGGCAAGGTGGCGGCGGTGACCTGCGCTTGCACCCGATGCGGTGTCAGCAGCGCCGGCAGCGCGCAGGCCAGTGCCGTAAGAAGGGCGAGCGCGCGGACCGCGCTCACGGTGTGGGCTCCGGCGCGCGATCGAGCGCTTTCTGCAGGCGATCCTTGTCGGCATTCAGCGCGGACACGCGCTTGTCCATCGCGATCAGGTGCAGGGTCAGCTCCTCGATCTTGCGCATCAGCGTGGCCTGCATGTCGCCCAGCGGCAGACCACCGGCGGCGATCGCATCGGCGGAGGGCACGTCGGGCAGGTGGCCATGTTCGGCAATGTGGCGCTCGACCTCGGCCAGCGGTGCGAGCCGATAGTCGGCCGCGAACACGTAGTCGGCCCAGCCGCTTTCGACCACGATCTCCTTGCTGCGAATACTGCCGTTGACCGACAGCGCGTAGCTGTTGTCCAGCGTCGTGGTGCCGATGCCGACGCTCTGCGATCCGCGGTCGAGCACCAGCAGGTTCGACGACGTCCCGGCATTGATCGTGCCGACATACAGGCGGTTGGCCGCCCCATCCCACTGCAGGAAGCCGCCGCCGTTGAATGCCCCGCCGGACCGCTCCAGCAGCTCCAGCCGCGCGGCAGCGGCAGAGTTGTCGGCGACGTCATCGCGGATTTGCACGATGGCATCGTCGGCTTGCACTACCAGCGGGTGGTTCGGGCTGAACGTGCCTACGCCCAGCGACCCGGCCATGCCGACGCGGCCGGTGCTGTCGATCTGCAGATTATTGGTGTAGGCCGCAGTGGCGATGTCCCAGCTGCCGATCTGCAGGGCATCGCCCGCGACCACCGCGATATCGCCCTCGTTGCTGGCCGCATTGGCCAACAGCAGCGCGGGACCCGTGGTACCGGCGTCGTTGATGTAGAGCGTGGCGCCGGTGTTCACGACGCTGTTGATGCGCACCGCATCGCGCAGGGTCTGTGCGGTCAACGGGTCCGGCGCGGTCCACAGTAGAGGGCCATGGGCGTCGGCTTGCGCGGCATGAAAGGCCAACTGCGCGGCCCCGGTGTCGTCGGTCTGGCAGGTCGGCGTTCCCTCCTGCGACACCGCGCGCAGCGCGCTGCCCACCGCGCAGGAAGCGGTGATCCGCCGCTGCACCTGCGCGGAGTTGATCTCGGTCGCGGCGATCGATCCCGCAGGCACGCTGCTGGCAGTCAGTGCGTACGGCGCTGGCGCGACGCGCTGGCGCGGCAGTAGCGGCGTGTAGGCGCCGGACGAGGTGCCGGGGCGCACCGCGATCTCCAGCCAGCGTGCCTGGCCGTTGAACGCGGCGGTGCCGAAGTCGAGGTCAACGGTAAACACACCGCCGGCCAGCGCAACGTCGTCGCGCAGCACCGGTGCGCCGAGCGGCAGCGCCGCAGCCGGATCGTCGTAGATGCGGAACTCGAAGTCGAACGGACCAGTGGCCGGCGCGCTGGCGGATTCCAGTGCGCCCTGGTAGGTGAATGCGCTGCCCAGCGGTGCAGCCGTTGCGGGCAGCGGCAGTAGCGACACGGCGAGGATCACGGCGAGCCACGGGCCCCCGCGACGGATGCAAATGGCGATCGGCATGGAACGTTCTCCTGTGTTCATTGGGAACTGGCTACTCGAAACTCGTCAACAGAAACCATTCGCTCGAAACTGTCATTCGAAACCATCGGCGAACAGCGCTTCGCCCTGCGGCGCTTGCGTCGGCACCCAAAAGCCCCCACGCAGGCGAAACGTGCCGCCGCTCGAGGACTGCGCATCCGCCTGGCCGATGGTTCCCTCGAGCTGGTAGGCCCCACCGCTGCTACGCCCGCCGCCGGCGTCGATCGTGCTGCGGGTCAGCGACTGCGCCCCGGCCAGCCCGGCCGCGCACAGGGCGAAGCCGGCAAGGAACCAGCGCTCGTTTCGGGTCATGGGTCGGTCCTCCGGGGTGGCTTGCTGATCTATTACGGAGTCCGGTGGGCGAAACGACACGGGCGTCGCGAGAAATTGCATCTGGGGTGGCACCCCGTCGCGCCGGTCAACCACGGCGGAGGAGCACAACGATCAGCGAGGATCAGGAAAGCCTTCAATTCGAGTACCTTTCAGTGCACGTCCCGGTCTGCCGTCCGTCACGCGCGCGGCGCGCTCCTACAGTGGTTTTGTGCTTCGTGTAGACCTACAGGAGTTTGCACGGTGCGCAGCGACGGATCCCAGGCGGGGAGGCGACAAAACATGCCGACTCGCTCGGGGCAAAGCGCCATGCGGCAAACGGGCTATGATGGAGTGGTGTTCGAAACGCTGATTCAATCCGGCGCCACTGCCAGCTTCCACCTGCGCCCCACGGAGCCGTCGATGCGTTCAATCAACGCCTTGATCTATGCAGCCGCGCTGGTCGCGACGCTGTGGGTTTCCCCGATTCGCGCCCAGGACGCCGTGTTCGCCAACGGCTTCGAGCCGCGCCAGTTCTGCGACCTAGGCGCCGGGCCCGGCGTTTGCCCTGGATTCCGCGTTGATGCGCCGGGCACGGCGGTGGCGCCCGGGCAGTCGCTGATCAAGAGCCTGTACTTCCGCGCGGGCAACAGCGTGCCGCTGGCCGTGCGGCGGATCGCGGCGACGCGCGATCCCGGAGTCAGCGCGCTGACCATCTTTGCCACCTACGGGGTGGGCGCGGTGCCGCAGGAGTGCCGCCCGGAAGGCACCTTCGAGACTGGCGCGTGCTGCAGCTCGGGCTCGCTGGTTGCAGCACCACTGCTGTTCGCCCAGCCACCGACCAACGACCTGCAGTTCTCGGCGCGCGACGGCGGCGGCAATCCGCTCGCGCTCGAGCTGCAGCCCGATCAGCCGTTGTGCCTGCAACTGCAGTTCTCCAATCCCACCGCCGCGGCGGTGACCGCGACGGCGAGCGTGCAGATGGAGGCGCAGTTGCCGGGCGCGCCATACACCGCGACAGCGCCACTGCTGGCGCTAACCAGCCAGATCTTGATTCCTCCTAACGCCACCGGAGCCGCATCGCACAACTGTCCGACGCGCGCCAACACCAGTTTCTGGATGCTCACCACGCGTACGTTCAGACGTAGCACGCTCGCGCAGCTGCGTACCGGCATGATGGTGTTGCTGCAGTCGACGGACTGGGAGCGTCCCAATGTCCTGCAACTCGCACAGCCGCCATTCCTGAGCTTTACCGCCGCGAACCCGCTCAGGACCGAATGCAGCTACAACAACCCCGGCAACTTCACCGTCCAGTTCGGACAATCCCCGGAGACCGACGAAACCTGCGAGGCGATTGGCTACTTCTTTCCGGGCACCACGCCTGCGGTGTGCTTCAATGGGGTTCTGGCCTTCTGAGCGTGCCACAACGATCGGGACAGGAATCGTTCGCGCATCCTTGAGCGCCTTCAGAGCTCTGGGCTCGAGTCCCCTAGCCCGCCCCATGCGCTTTCCTCAACTCAATGGGAGCGAATAGGGACAGGCAGCAATACGCGCACGCTGCAGATCGCGGTAGGGACGCCGGTCACCCGGCGCACCCCGCACAGGTCCGGACGTGCGGACGTGCGGACGTGCGCAGTTGACGCATCCGGCGCGGGAGCGAGTCCAACGTCGTGGTGACTTGCGCTGCGCCGGAAAACGGCATCGTCCACGATGCCTCCAGCGACTGCAATCCGGGACATCCAGAAGACGCAATCGACTGCGATCCGGGACATCCAGAAGACGCAATCCGGGAAATCCAGAATTCGCGAGCCCTAGGTCGGGTACCCGCACGTTTCGGTGCCTTCCCAGTCTGCCTCGGTCTGCCTCTTTCGGTGCCTGTCCCGGTCTGCCTGTCCCGGTCTGCCTGTCCCGGCCTGCCCTCCCGATCCGACTCGTTTCGTTCTGGGCAAGCTTCTGAGCCCATTGTCCGGGAACAGCCATCTGACGTTGCCGGCCGAACACCCGGCCTGCGTCGCCAGAAACGGCGTCAACCGAAATGCAATTCGTCGTCGACCACTTCAAGTACGAATCCCATCTCGCGGGCGCAGATTTCGGCCGTATCGAGTACGTGGCGAACATCGTGGTCGCTGCTGGCCTGCACAACGACGAGGTGCGTGCCTGGCCCGATGTTGTCGGTGAGCCCGTCGGAGCTGGAATCGGGATCATCCATGTGCGGCATCAGATCGGCGATCTCCTCGACCGATTCGACGCCGTGCAGCGACGAGATCCGGTTGATCAACTGCGAGGTGTCGTCGGCACTGGCGGTGAGTCGCATGCGCATCTGGGGCATGACGGTGTCCTTTCTCCGGGTTACCCAGTAGAGCACGTTGGCAGAAGCTGCGTAGAACCGCGGTCGTGCGTGCGATCGGAGGCGACGATCGGGACAGGGACTATCCAGGGCGCGTTTCAGTGCCTGTCCGGGTCTGCGGGGTCGACCCGGTTTGCGCCAGGTTGCCTTGGGCGAGCAGCAACCGTGCAGTTCATCGGAGGCCGGCCGGTGCGCCGATGGCGGCCGCGAAGCGCCGTTCACGGCGGCATTCGCAAGCGGGCCCCGCACTGATGGTTGCGGCTGCAGCGCGCGCGGCGCGATGATGCGGTAAGCCAGGGCTCCCAATGACTTCTTCCCACGACAAGGACGCGGTGCCGTCTCCGGCCACCGCTGCCACGCCA
>JBBSDI010000251.1:0-5848 GCA_038249585.1 Lysobacterales bacterium
GCCGCCATGGCGGCTCCCACAGTGAGATGGTGAGGCTGAGACAGCCTTGTGTGTCCGATCCACCGGTTGATTCGAAGCATGCGGCAACCGGCTGTGCGCAGCAGCCCTTGCCCCCTGTGGGAGCCGCCATGGCGGCGACTGCGGCAACCGTTCCAGCGCCTCCGTAGCCGTTTGCGAGCACACCATCGAGCGCACTCAGGCGTGCGCCGACAGCCACTCGCGGGCTTTCTGCCAATCCAGCTCTACCGTGCGTTCCGACACACCGCAAGTCGCGGCGGTTTCCGTCAGCGTGAGTCCGGCAAACACCCGGCACTCCACCACCCGCGCCTGGCGCTCGTTGCTCAGCGCCAGCCGTTTGAGCAGGTCGTCAAGCTCCACCAGCCGCTGCGCCTCATCGTGTATCGACGCTGCATTCTCATCGAGTTGCTCATGCAGCGCACCACCGCCGCGCTTGTCGGCCAGACGCCGGCGCGCGTGGTCGCAGACCAGCTGGCGCATCACCCGCGCGGCGAGGTGGAAAAAATGGGCGCGGTCGAAGGGCTGCGACTCCGCCGCCGCAAAGCGCAGATAGCACTCGTGTACCAGCCCAGTGGTATCGAGCGTTGCCGAGCGTCGGGCCGACAGGGCCCGACGCGCCAGCCGCTTGAGCTCGGCGTAGACGACGCCAAACGCCTGATTCATCGCCTCTTCGTCGCCGTCCTGGCTGGCACGCAGCAATCGGGTAAGTTCGCTCATGGGGCTCCTGATCTTGCGATGGTAAACCACCCGATGATTAACCGCGTGAGAACGCGCGGCGGGGACGGGCCTTTGCTCGCGCCGATTGCCCCGAGCGACCCGCTTCGTGCAAGCTTGCACATCTGAGTCTCCCGGGGTCGCACCCTTGCGCCGCAACCCGATCCATATCGCCCACCCCGCCCTGGCTGCCGCCATCGCCCTGGCCCTGTGCGGCGTGGCGCATGCGCAGGACACCGCTGACGACTTCGGGCTGTGCCGCACCGATGCGTATATCGATGGCTACCGCGGCGATCTGCCGCGCGACGGCGACCGCGCCACTGCCGTCACCGAGCTCACCGCCAAGTCGCTGAGCGCACTCAAGCAGGGCGACTACATGTTCGAGGGCGACGCCGAAGCGCGTCGCGCCGACCAGCGTCTGGCCGCCGACAGCATCCGCTACCAAACCGAGCCCGATACCGCGCAGGCGATCGGCAATGTGCGCTACCAGGACCGCGCAATGGTGGTCGCCGCCGATCGCGCCGATGCCGACATGGGCAAGGATGTGACGGTATTGGGCGGCACCCGCTACCAGCTGATCGGCACGCGCGCCGATGGCACGGTCGTGCGCGGCAACGGCGTGGCGGCCGAGGCACGTGTCGAGGGCGGCGAAGACCAGCAGATCACCTATCTCAAGGACGTCACCTTTTCGACCTGCGATCCCGGCCAGCGCGACTGGGAGATCGGCGCGCGGGAGATGACGCTCAACCAGTCGACCGGCGAGGGCAAGGCGCGCGGCATGCGCCTGCGCTTCAAAGACACCACCCTGCTGGCGCTGCCATTCGCGAGCTTTCCGATCGACGACCGTCGGCGCAGCGGCTTGCTGCTGCCAGCGATCGGCGGCTCCGATAACGGCGGCTTCGACCTGAGCGTTCCGTACTACCTGAACCTGGCGCCGAACTACGACGCCACGCTGATCCCGCGCATCATCAGCGACCGCGGCTTGATGGCCGGCGGCGAGTTCCGCTGGCTCACGCCTGTGCAGCGTGGAGCATTTCGCAGCAGCTACCTGTTCGACGACCGCGTGGCAGATCGCAGCCGACACTTCTACGAGATCGAGCATGTGGCCGCGCTGAGCCCGAGCTTTTTCGTGGTCACCGACATCAATCGCGTATCGGATTCGCGCTACTTCGAGGACTTCGGCGACGGCCTGTCGTCGGCCGCCACCAGCCTGCTGCCCTCGAGCTCGATGCTGTACGGCCGCGGCGCGTGGTGGAACTTCAGCTTCGGCGGCGACGATATCCAGATCACCGATCCACGCATCGCGGCGGCGGACGAGCCGTACCGGCGCCTGCCGCGCTTGACCTTCGATGCGGACTATCCGCTGCTGGACAATGTGCGCATCGGGGTGCGCAGCGAGGCGGTGTCGTTCGACAAGGGCAGCTACCTCGACTCGTCGTTTCCATCTCCGGGGCGGGTGCAGCCGGTGACCGGCGAGCGCTACGACGTGCAGCCATTCGTGGCGTTCCCGTTCGAGCGCGCCTGGGGCTACCTGCGACCGGAACTGGCTTGGCGCGAAACGCGCTACCAGATCGATCGCTTGCGCGGCGACTCGCCATCGCGCGGTCAGTCGATCACCAGCATCGATGCGGGACTTTTCTTCGATCGGCCACTGAGCCTGTTCGGCAGCGCGTTGCGGCAGACGCTGGAACCACGTCTGTATTACCTGCGCGTGCCCTATCGCGACCAGGAAGACCTGCCGCTGTTCGATACCCAGGAGCTCACCTTCAGCTTCGCGCAACTGTTCCGCCCGAACCGCTTCACCGGTGCAGATCGCCAGATGGATGCGAATCAGGCCACGCTGGCGCTGACCACGCGCCTGCTCGACGACGCCGACGGCAATCAGCTGCTGCGCGCCGGTGTGGGGCGAATCCAGTACTTCGATGACCGCCGCGTGGATCTGCTGACGGTTTGCTGCGATCTGACGGGCTCGGGGGTAGATTTTCGGAGCGGCCGTTTGCGCGACCATTCCCAGGTCGAAAGGCGCCCAGTGTCGCCGAGCTTCGGAGCCTTCAACGACAGCGCCTCCGCATGGGCCGCCGAGATCGAGCTGCGCCCTTCGGATCGCTGGCGCCTGGTGGCCTCGCAGTACTACGACAGCGACGACAGCCGCACCGATCTGTCGTCGGTCCGCATCCAGCACCAGTTCGGCCAGCGCGGCGTGGCCAACCTCGCCTACCGCTTCCGCCGCGACCAACTCGAACAGGTCGACGCCTCGACGGCGTTCCCGCTGAGCGAGCGCACGCGCCTGATCGCGCGCTGGAACTACTCGCTGCGCGATTCGCGCACCCTCGAAGCGCTGGCCGGGCTCGAGTTCGGCGACTGCTGCTACGCATTGCGCATCCTCGGCCGCCACTACGTGCGCAACATCGAAGGCGATACCACCAACGCGGTGTTCCTGGAGCTCGAGCTCAAGGGGCTTGGCAGCCTCGGGCGGCGCTCGGAAGACTTCCTGCGGCGGACGATCCAGGGCTATCGCTGAGCCTCAGGGGCGGCCGGCAGCCACCGCAACCGGTCCCGCCGGGCGTTCTCCGATGAAAGCTGCCGCGCAGTCCCGGCCCAACTCGCTTCGCGCGCGGCTGCATGGGATCATGCGCGCCCAGACCCCGGGCGGCTACGGTTCGTTAAGCACCGACCCGCTAGGGTGCCGTCCCAGTCCCCCACGGAATGCGTCCATGATGCGCAAGCTCGCCCCCGCCGCCCTTCTTGCACTGGCCCTGCTGTCGCCGGCCAGCGCGCAGATGCTCGACAACGAATCGCTCGACAAGGTCGTGGCCGTCGTCGATGAGGATGTGATCCTCGCCTCCGAACTGGACCGCGCGGTGAACAACATTCAGGCCCAGTTCGCCGGCCGCTCGACCCAGCTGCCGCCGCGCGCGGTGCTGGAGAAGCAGGTGCTCGAGCGGATGATCTTCATCCGCCTGCAGGTGCAGCGCGCCGAAAGCACCGGGATCCGGGTCAGCGATCCCGAGCTCGATCAGGCGGTGATGCGCATCGCGGAAGAGAACAAGGCCACCATCGACCAGTTGCGTGCCTCGCTCGAGCGCGATGGTTTCAGCTACGAGGATTTCCGCAAGACCATGCGCGAGGAGCTGCAGGTGCAGCGCCTGCGCCAGCGCTATGTGCAGACCCGCGTGCAGGTGACCGACACCGAGGTCGACATCCTGCTCGCCTCCGGCGGTCTGAAGCGCGGCGAAGTGCGCCTCGCGCACATCCTGGTGGGCGTACCCGATGGTGCCGCACCAGCACAGATCCAGGCCGCGCGCGAAAAGGCCGAGAAGGTCAGTGCCGAGATCGCCGGCGGGCTGGACTTCGCCTCTGCCGCAATCCGCTATTCCGACGGCCAGCAGGCACTGGAAGGCGGCGATCTCGGCTGGCGTCGCTACGACGAGGTACCCAACGTGTTTGCCGACATGATCACCGCCTTGCGCAAGGACGAAGTCACGCAGCCGATGCGCGGCCCCTCGGGCTTTCATATCCTCAAGCTCGTCGACGAGCGTGCCGGCAGCGCGGAGATCGTGCGCGAGTACAACGCGCGCCATGTCATGGTGCGCACCAGCGAGCTGGTCAGCAACGACGATGCGTTGGGCGTGGCGCGCAGCGTGCGCGGGCGGATCGTCGCCGGCGAGGAATTCGGCACGCTGGCCAAGGAGTTCAGCGAAGACACCACCTCGGCCAACCTGGGTGGCGACATGGGCTGGTTCGAAGTCGGCGCCTACGGCACGCGCGTCGCGCAGGTGCTCGAATCGCTCGGCGATGGCGACCTGTCGGAGCCATTCCAGACCGAGGCGGGCTGGCACGTGATGCAGCGGATTGCCACCCGCGAGGCCGACCGCACCGACCAGCGCGCGCGTGAGCAGGCGCGCGAAACGATCCGCAGCCGCAAGGCCGAGGAAGAATACGGCACCTTCCTGCGCCAGCTGCGCGGCGAAGCCTTCGTCGAGAATCGCCTGGGCACCGTCGAGGACGCCACGCAGTCGGGATGAGCGGCACAGTCGACAGCGTCGCGCGCGGCCGCTGCAGGCGGGCCGCCCGCGCATGATTCCGCGGATCGCGATCACGCTTGGTGAGCCGGCCGGTGTCGGACCCGAGCTGGTCGCCACGCTTGCGCACACGCGCTGGGACGCCGAACTGATCGCGATCGGCGAGCCAGCACTGCTGCTCGCACGTGCCCGATCCAGCGGCATCGCACTGACGCTTGAGGCCTTCGATCCGCTCGCACCGCGCCGCGCGCAGCGCGACGGTGTGCTGGGCTGCCTCGCGCTGGACCTGTCCGTACCGGCGGTCGCCGGGCACCTGGATACCGCCAACGCAGCGCATGTGCTCGGCATGCTCGGCAGTGCAGCCGAGCTCGCCCAGAGCGGCGTGTTCGACGCGATCGTCACCGCGCCAGTGCACAAGGGCGTGATCAACGACGCCGGCCATGCGTTCACCGGACACACCGAGTTCTTTGCCGAGCGCGCCGGCGCTGATGTGTTGATGCTGCTGACCTCGCCCGGTCTGCGCGTGGCGTTGGCGACCACCCATCTGTCGCTGGCGCGCGTGCCGGCGGCAATCGATGCGGCACTGATCGAGCGCTGCTTGCGGATCCTGCATGCTGCGCTGGCGCGCGACTTCGGGCTCAGCGAGCCGCGGATCGATGTGCTGGGCCTGAACCCGCACGCCGGCGAAGGCGGCCACCTCGGGCGCGAGGAGATCGAGATCATCGGTCCGGTGATCGAACGCATGCGCGCGGCCGGCATGAGTCTGCGCGGCCCGCTGCCGGCCGACACCGCTTTCTTGCCAGAGCGACTGCCGCAAACCGATGCGTTCCTGGCCATGTATCACGATCAGGGTCTACCGGTGCTCAAGGCGCGCGGCTTCGGCGACGCGGTCAATCTTACCCTTGGCTTGCCCTACATCCGCACCTCGGTCGATCACGGTACCGCCCTGGACCTGGCCGGCAGCGGCCGCGCCGATCCATCGAGCCTGCACGCCGCTGTTCGCCTTGCGATCGAACTGGGCGCGAGGCGCGCGGCGCGGGGCACTGCGTGAGCGAACGTCGGCGCCGCACTGCGGAACGCGAAGTGGTCAAAGC
>JBBSDI010000252.1:0-5844 GCA_038249585.1 Lysobacterales bacterium
CGCGGGATTCGGCAATGGCAGTGTCGCGGGCGATAGCGCGTAGATCAGCGCGCCGTGTCCTGCATGCACCCGAGTCAGGCGTCCAGCACGCAGCAGCGCGCGAACCGCGCGTTCCGCGGTCGTTCGATCGACATCCAGCCGAAGGGAGATCTGCACCAGATCCAGATGCAGGGTCGGCGGCTCGAACAGCAACAGCGCACGGCGCGAGAGTTGTTCCGGCATGGCGAGGCTCCGTATCCTTGGGTTCCGATACCTACGACGCGGCAGCGCGCCGAATCCCCCACTCGAGTTTGGCTGGCCGCTTTCTGCAGTCGGCAGGCGGGTTTTGCGATCCGCGTGCGGCAGCAGCCCAACCGACGCTTCACTGTTCGCTAGACTGCGCTCTCACGGTTGAAGGAGTTCTGAATGAGTATTCTCTGGACCATATTGATCGGATTCGTGGTCGGCCTGATTGCACGGGCGCTCAAGCCCGGTGACGACAAGCTGGGCGTCATCCTCACCACGCTGGTGGGCATCGGCGGCGCACTGTTGGCAACCTATGCCGGACAGGCGCTGGGCTGGTACCGGGCAGGACAGAATGCCGGCTTCCTCGGCGCCCTGATCGGCGCCATCGTGCTGCTGGCGATTGTTGGCGCGCTGCGCAAGGGCAAGTAGCGTTGTTCCATCCGGGCGGTGCGCGATCGGGCATGCCGGATCGCGGCGCCATCTGCGTAGTGCCTCGGACCTGAGCCTGCAACCATGTCCACGACCATTCCTGCCGGGCAACCGCTGCGCCTCGATCTGGCCTGCGGCACCGCGAAGAAACCCGGATTCTTCGGCGTCGACATCGTCGCCACATCGCATACCGACCTGGTGCTGGATCTGACCAGCAGCCCTTGGCCCTTCGCGAGCGGCAGTGTGGTCGAAGTGCACTGCGCGCACTTCTTCGAGCACCTGTCCGGCGCCCAGCGCATCGTGTTCATGCGTGAGCTGCAGCGGATCCTGGTCGCTGGCGGCACGGCGACCATCGTGGTGCCCTATGCGCGCAGCGACGGCGCGATCCAGGACCCCACCCATCAGTGGCCGCCGCTGACCGAAAATTCGTTCAGCTACTTCAATGCCGCAGCCCGTCGCAGCATGGGCGTCGAGCACTACGCGATCGACTGCGACTTCGACTTCGTAGTCGACCTGGTGCTGGCCCCCGAGTGGCAGCAGCGCTCGCCGGCCGAGCGCATGTCGGCGGTGCGTCATTTCTGGAACGTGGCCAGCGAGCTGATCGTCCACCTGACGCGGCGTTGAGGCATCGTGCAATGGGCCGCGCGGTTTCCCGGTCGCCTGCATGGTCCACTGGAGGCACCACCCATGCGCACACTCCTGCTTGCTGCAATCGTCTATCTGCTTGCGATCGGTTCGACCGCGGCGGCAGCCGAGTTCGCCACCCAACCAGCGCAAGTCCGCCCGCTGCTGATCGGTAGCGCCCTGCCGGATGCGGCGCTGCGCGATCTGGACGGCAAGCCGACCACGTTGCGCACCGCAGCTGCCGGCAAGCCCACGGTACTGGTGTTCTATCGCGGTGGATGGTGCCCCTATTGCAACCTGCAGCTGAGTGATCTGCGCAAGGTATTCGGCCCGCTTCGCGAGTTGGGCTACACGCTGATTGCGATCAGCCCGGATCGACCCGAGGAACTTCGCCACACGCTGGAAAAAACACCGCTCGAATACACGCTGTTGTCCGACAGCAGCGCGGCCGCAATCGGCGCGCTGGGGATCGGTTTCGCGGTCGATGCTGCCACGCTGGAGCAGTACAAGGGCTACGGCATCGACCTCGAATCCGCCTCCGGCAACAGTCATCACGTACTTCCGGTGCCGTCGGTGTTCGTGGTTGACAGCGCGGGCATCATCCAGTTCCACTACGTCAATCCGGATTACCGCATCCGCGTGCCGGGCGAGTTGGTGCTGGCAGCTGCGCGTGCGGCGTTGTCGGTAAAACCGCTGCGCTGAACAGGTGCGCTCGCACGCGACGGGCAGTGGTGCGACTGCAAGCAGCTTCAGCGCCGCGTAGACGACCCCAGTGATGGGCGACAGCGGTCAAGGGCCGGATGTCCGCCGGCCATTTCGCCAACATGTCGCGACTCGCCGAGCAGGGCAAACTGATCCTCGCCGGTCCCTTTGCCGAGGACCCGCAGCAGTGGCGCGGTTTGTTCGTGTTCGCCGTGTCGGATAGCGAGCAAGCCAAGGCGCTTACCGCCTGCGACCCGGTGATCATCAATGGCGAGATGGTCGCCGAATACCACCGCTGGTATCGATCGGCAGCACCGATGCAGGCGCCCGCGATCCACGCCACGCTGGTGCCGCCAGCACCAGGCGAACACTGGAACTCGAAACGGCTGGTTGCCGCGCGCCGCATGGCGTCCGCGCGCGGTGGCAGCTACTCAACGCAACCTGGCCCGCGTACACTCCGGCCGATGGCGTCGTCGAAGCGCTTCGATGGCGATACCGCGCTCGCATGGCGCGGCTGAATGCAGGGGCCTGAAGGGGGTTGAAGATGAAATTCGAATGGCGCGGACTTGGCGCGCTTGTGCTGGCGACGATCTGCGGCAGCGCGTTCGGCCAGACCGGCGGCGCGTGGCAGCCGGTTGGACCGGCCCCCGCCCATGGTGGGCAGGTCGAGAACATTACCAATGGTGAAGTGGCGGGTGCGGTGGATGAGTTGGCGCTGCACCCTGCCAATGCCGACATCATGTACATCGCCAGCGTCAATGGCGGCATTTGGCGCTCCACCAACGCCACTGCGGTGTCGCCTGCATGGACACGCCTGACCGATACGGTCGCATCGCTCGGCGTGTCCGCATTGCAGTTCGATCCTACCGACGCAACCCGGCAAACCCTGCTTGCAGGCTCGGGTCGCAACTCAAGCTTCGGCGGTCGAGGCGGTGGGTTGATCGGTCTGCTGCGTACTACCGACGGTGGCACCAACTGGGCCGTGCTGAACGCAGGTGGCGTCGCTGGTTCCACCATCACCGGCTTGGCCGCGCGCGGCGCGATCCTGGTCGCGGCGAACGGGCAGGGTATCTTCCGCTCGACCGACACCGGCGTGACATTCACGCAGATCTCCGGCCTCGCCGGATCGGGCCTGCCGGTCGGTCGCGCCTCCGATCTGGTGGGCGATCCGAGCAACATTGCGCGCCTGTATGCGCCGATCCTGTTGGATGCGGGTACGACACGCGGCCTGTACCGCAGCACCGATACCGGTGCGACCTGGACCAAAGTGTCGGATGCGGCGGTCGATGCGGTGATCGCGGCGGGTGCCACCGGCTCGGCGCGTACCGAGCTCGCCGTTGGCGCAAGCGCTCAGGTGTTCGCTGCCATCGTCGGCTCCAACGGGCGTCTCGCCGAAGTGTTTCGATCCGCCGACGGCGCGACCGGTTGGACTGCGCTGGGCGTGCCGACTACGGCCGAACAGAACGGCGTGGTGTTCGGCGTGCATGCGGGCAGCCAGGGCAGTGTGCACCTGTCGATCGCTGCGGATCCAACCAACAGCAATATCGTCTACGTCGGCGGCGACCGCCAGCCGTTCTTCGGCGAAGGTGTGCCTGGCAGCACAACGTTCTTCCCCAACTCACTCGGCGCCAACGATTTCTCGGGTCGATTGTTCCGTGGCGATGCGGCGGCGGCTGCCGCTTCGCGCTGGGCTGCGCTGACCCATTCGGGTGCCGCCAACAACTCCTCGCCGCACGCAGACTCGCGCGACATGGCCTTCGATGCGCAGGGTAATCTGATCGAGGCGGACGACGGTGGCGTGTACAAGCGCGTCTCGCCGCGCCTGACTTCCGGTGCCTGGCTCTCGCTCAACGGCAACCTGCAGGTGACCGAGTATCACGGCATCGCCTACGATGCAGTCAACAACCGCGTGATCGGTGGAGCGCAGGACACCGGCACCACCGAGCAACGCACGCTCCCCGGTGGCATCTTCGACAGCGCCAGCACCGGCGATGGCGGCGACCCGGCGGTCGAAGATCGGGTATCGGCGACGGCATCGGTTCGCTATTCGAGCTTCCAGGGATTTGCGCAGTTCCGGCGCAGGACCTTCAATGCCAGCAATGTGGCCACTTTCTTCACGTTTCCGCCGCTGACGCCGATCAATGCGGCACCAACCATCGTGGGGCAGTTCTATACGCCGCTCGCGGTCAATGATGCGGGCGCTGCGGGCGCCAACCGACTGGTGATCGGCGCCCTGAATGGCGTGTACGAATCGCTCGACGGCGGCACCACGGTCGATCGCCTGAGCCTCTTGCGCATCAATGCCTTCCGCGGCGATCCGCTGGTCTATGGCTTGCCCGGCAATCCGGCCTATCTGCTGTTCGGCGAGACCATCAACGTGCAGCGACGCGCGGCGTCCGGCGGTGCCATCGAACTGGTCGCAACGCTTGCCGACCAGGTGGTCGACGTGAGCGTAGATCCCGATGCCAGCAGCCGCTTATTCGCGATGACCACTGCGGTGGTCAGTTTCTCCAGCACCGGCGCCGCCCCGTTCAACAACATCACCGGCACACTGGTCAGCGCGCTGAGTCCCGGCGCATTGCGCAGCATGGCGTTCATCCCCGGCAGCAACGACCGACTGGTGGTCAGCGCGGACCGCGGTGTTTTCGTGGCCACCGAGACTGGCGGGTTCAGCGACTGGCAGCGTCTGGGTACCGGCTTGCCGAATGCTCCCGTGTTCGAACTGGAATACGACCCGCTGGATGCGGTGCTGGTGGCCGGCACCCTCGGTCGTGGCGCGTGGACGCTGACCCAGTTCGGAACCCTGGATACCCTGTTCGCCAACGGCTTCGAGGCGGTCCCATGAGCGCGATGACTGGTCTTTTTGTGCGCACCCGCGCTGCAGGCGGCAGTCTTGGCGGCCGCCGGATCGGGCGCCAGGCGCTGCGCGCCTGCGCGGGTGCACTGCTGCTGGCCGCGTCCAACGCGGTCGGCGCCAGTTCGCTGGGGACCGACATCGTGGTCGATCCGAGCGGCCAGACTCTGTACGTCGTCGACCCAGCCGGTTATGCCCAAGCGGTGGCGGTGGACGATGGCCGGCGGTACTGGGCGAACACCGAACAGGCTACCCCGATCGCGATGGTCGGCGGCCGACTGCTGGTGCTCGGGATGCCGCCGCAGCGCGGCATGGGCCTGCTGCTGATGATCGATCCGGCCACTGGCGTGACCGTCGATCGGATTGCCTTCGACGTGCCCGAGGACGTGACCGCCTCGGCTGCACTGCGACCGCTGCAGCGATTCAGGCTGCAGGTCGAGTCAGGCACCGACGGATTGCGCTTGCGCTGGCAATACACCGGTCGCCCCATGCGCGGCGCCCTGATCGACGCCGATGGCGATGGCGACCTGAGCGCAGAAAGCCTCGCGCAGGTCGAGTCTGGCGCATTCGACATCGTGACTGAAGGACAGCGTACCTTGGCAATCCCGGTGCGCGATGCAAGCGAACCGACCGCGCCCTCCGGGGTTGCGCTTTCGGCTGAGGAATCGCTGCAGGGAATCGACGGCCGCCAATTTCGTGCGGCAGACGATGCTTACGTGCTGGCCAGCGTGGCGACGCCGGACGCCGACTTGGTCACCGCCTATCGCTGGTCGATCCACGCGCGCGAGGACGGCCGCTTCCTGGGCCGCCTCGACTCGCCGTATGCCTACGCGCCGTTCATGGTCCGCGGCAGCCTGCTGGTCTATCGCGCAGAGCCCACGCTGGTGCTGCAAGGCGACAAGTACGTCGGACAGCCCTCGCGACTCGTTGCATTCGATCTGGCAACCGGCGCTGAGCGCTGGTCGGTTCCGGTGCGCGAGGCGGAGTATCGTGGTCCGATGCCGCCGTAG
>JBBSDI010000253.1:0-5838 GCA_038249585.1 Lysobacterales bacterium
GCGTCGCGGCCGGCGAACAGCGGGCCGCTGGATCCGATCGGCCGCTCAGCCCAGCCAGCTCGGCAGGTTGGCCGCGATCCAATCCTTGATCTCGCTGCCGAAGTAGTAGAACGCCCATGCGATCAGTGCGAAGTAGGCCAGGGTAGCGACCACCCAGAACGCCGCCATCGCGAACATCAGCCCGTCGCGCTCGAGCACCGCGATCGCGGCACTGACCACGATCAGCGCCGGCAGCATGTTGTTGAACGGCACGCCGCCGAATGGAATCGCCAGCAGCAGGCCGCCGACGATGGCGAACCAGCCGGCGGTGCGATGACCGCGGTCGCCATCGGTCCAGCGTGTCATGCGCGTGCGGGTGACCTTGGCGAACAGCCCGACCAGCCAGCGGCACACGCCGAGCAAACGCTCCCAGCCGGCCGACTCGAGCGCGACATCGCGCACCTTGGCGGGCAGCCACAACTCGCCGCGCCCACGCACCAGCTGCCAGCCGATGCCGGCCAGAACCAGTCCACCGGCGCTGGCCAACGGCCCCAGCGAGATCGGCTGCAGAAACGGCAGGCACATCACCAGCAGGGTCATCACGATGCCGTCGCGACCGAGTTCGCCGAACACCGTGCCGAACGACAGCGGTGCGAGCCGCGCGCGCTCCACGCAGGATTCGAGGTGATGAACCAGGGCTTCGTTGCTCATGCGCTGCAGGCCGGAGGCGAACCGGCATTCTGACTCGCGGCTGTAGGTACTGCCAGCGGGGTTTGTTGCGCGCCAGCGTTCGCAGGTCGTGGCGACCTGCGCTACGGGTGCGCTGGGCAGCGATTCAGCCGTCGACGAATTCGCGGCGCAGGTCGACCGTCGAGCGCTTGCCCAGATCGACATAGTGCTGCGTGAGCCAATCGTCGGCCACCGCGCGACCGCGATCGCGCAGGTGGCTGAGGAAGTTCCAGTCGGGATTGAGCTTGGACGACACGCCCAGCTGCGCCATCACCGTGTCGGCGCGAATGGTATGCATCAGCACGTGGCGCAGTTTCGCGGCATGTTCGTCCCGCAGCCAGCCGCCGGTAACCATGCGGGTGACGAACTCCACCGCGCGCAGTTCGCGCAGCAGCGAGGAGTTGAACGAGATCTCGTTGACGCGATCGGCGATGTCGACCGGCGTTTGCGGCACGTTTTCGCGACGGATCGCATTGACCAGCACGATCACCAGGTCGCGTACCTGACTGCGGTAGAACAGCGGCCACAACGCGGGGTTCCCGGTATAGCCGCCATCCCAGTAGTGCTCGCCGTCGATCTCCACGGCCTGGAACAGGAACGGCAGGCAGGCCGATGCCATCACCGCGTCGAGCGACATCTGCGCATTGTCGAAGATCTTGACCTTGCCGCTGCGCACGTTGGTCGCGCACAGGAACAGCTTGACCTGGGTGCAACGGTGCAGCGCCTCGAAATCGACCACCGCATCGAGCAGATCGCGCAACGGATTGATGTTGAGCGGATTGAACTGGTACGGCGAAAACGCGCGGGTAAAGCTTTCGAAGAACCAATGCGACAGCGCCACGCCGGCCTGCGGATCGAAGCCTGTGACGCGTCCCATCCCTGGCATTGGCCGCACGGGGCTGAGCATCGCGCCGAGCCGGCTGACCCGCCGCCAGAAATCCTCCAGTGCTGCGCGCGCACCGTCGCGCCCGCCGTTCATCAGACCGTGCGCGAGTACCACCGCGTTCATCGCGCCGGCCGAGGTGCCGCAGATCCCGTCGAACTCGATCCGCGGATCTTCGAGCAGGCGGTCGAGCACGCCCCAGGTGAACGCACCATGCGCACCACCGCCCTGCAGCGCAAGATTGATGGTGCGCGAGGCAGCGCGTCGGCGGGCCATCTCAACGCGCCGTCCAGCCACCATCGAGTGCGAGCGTGGTGCCGGTGATGTTGCCACCGCCAGGGCCACACAGGAACAACACCGCAGCGGCGATGTCTTCGACCGAGGTGAAGCGCAGCGAGGGTTGTTTTTCGGCCAGCAACGCGCGCTGTGCTGCGTCGATCGACACCCCGTCGCGCTGCGCGCGATCGGCGATCTGCTTTTCGACCAGCGGCGTCTTCACCCAGCCCGGGCAGATCGCATTGCAGGTGATGTCGGACTCCGCATTCTCCAGCGCGATCACCTTGGTCAGCCCGACCACGCCGTGTTTTGCCGCGACATAGGCGCTTTTTTCGCCGGATGCGACCAACCCGTGCACCGAGGCGATATTGACGATGCGCCCGTGGCCGCGCGCCTGCATGCCCGGCAGCACCGCGCGGGCGAGATGGAATGCCGCCGACAGGTTGATCGCGATGATCGCGTCCCAGCGCTCGGGCGGAAACGTGTCGACCCGCGCGGTGTGCTGGATGCCGGCATTGGCGACCACCAGGTCGATCCGTCCGTGGCGCGCTTGCGCATCGCGCACCATGCGCTCGATCTGATCGGGCCTGGACATGTCGGCGGGATCGTAGTCGATACGTGCACCGGCAGCACCCAGCGAGGCGCGCAGCGCTTCGATGGCCGCAGGCTCGCCGAAGCCGTTGAGCACCACGCTGTCGCCGCCCGCTGCCAGCGCGCGCGCGATGCCCAGGCCGATACCGCTGGTGGAGCCGGTGACGATGGCAACGCGGGGATCGGCCATGGAGGTGTTCCTGCCTTGCAGATAGGCTGCCGACGATACGCGGTTATCGTGTGCGCTGTGCGAGCGACTGTGGAAGCGAACATGGCGGCGACTGCGGCGACCGAAAGCTACCTCCGTCGCCGCCATGGCGGCTCCCACATAGATAGTGGGCACTGGCGACGAGTTGGATCACCCCGATGGTCGGTATGTGGACCTCAGGCGAGCCGCATTCGCTGGCAGCGCGAGGCAAGACCTGCGATGCGCGATCTCAGACCGGCAGCATGAAGCCCAGATCCGCACCTTGGATCGACAGCAGGTTGCTGCCCATGAACTGCAGGTTGGGGAAGATCGTGCCGCGGTCGGCATCGCTCAGTCCGTACCATTTGCACAGGGTTGCCGCGTACTGGTCGACCGCGAGGGTCGGGATGATCTGGCCCCAGCCGGCATCATCGGGGTTGTTCTGCGAGTTGCCCGACAGGTTCGGCATGCGGCCATAGATGCGTCCGCCGGCCACGCTCGCGCCAACCACGATGTGGTGGCCGCCCCAGCCGTGATCGGTGCCATCGCCGTTGTTGCTCAGCGTGCGGCCGAACTCGGAGGCGGTAAATGCGGTGACCTTGTCGTCGAGCAGCATGCTTGGCGCTGCGAGCACGTCGTAGAACGCCTTCAGGCCCTGCGAGATCTGGCGCAACAGCGGGCCGTGGTCGGCGAGCTGCGCGTCGTGGGTGTCGAAGCCGCCGATGCCGGCGAAGAACAGCTGGCGCGACATCTGCAGCGTGTTTCGTGCGCGGATCATGCGCGCGATCATCAGCAGCTGCTCGCCCAGATCGGGAAGCGCTGCAAGATTGGACGGATTCCAGGCCAGTCCGAACGCAGTCCAGAACGGCTGGAACAGCGGATCGTTGCGCGGCACGCCGTCGAGTGCCGTGTCGACCATGCGCGAGGTGTCGCGGGTCGCGCGCATCCGATCGACATAGGCGCGCTGGAACGGATGGCCATAGGTCAGCGCCTGCATCGCATTGAAGGTCTGGCAGCGACGCCGGTTCCAACCCTGACCACCATCGGCGCAGTTGGCAGCACCGGTCTCGATCGGGTCGATGGTCTCCACGCCGCTGGACGACATGAAATACGGCAGCACGGCCTCACCGGCCTGGAATACGTTCTCGCCCGACAGCGAGACATTCATCGACAGGGTCTGGTTGGTGTTGCTGGCGAAAAAGATGTCGGCCAGTTTGCCGCCCCAACCGGTGCGGGTCGCGGCGTCGGCGCGTGGGGTCTGCCACACCACCGATTGGTCCGAGTGCGAGAACAGCTGCGGCGGGAGCAGGGTGCCGGGCTGCTGGTAGCTGGCCTTGTTGACCGGGCGCACCAGCGGGCCGACGTTGGCCACGATCGCGGCACGCTGCGCATTGAAAAGCGACTGCAGGCCGGCCATCTGCGGGTGCAGACCGTACTGGCCGCCGCCGACCGGTGCGAGCACCGGATTGAGCGGCAGCAGGGTGTTCTGCGCGATCGCCAGGTTGGTGCGGGTGGCCGCATAGGTCGCATGCGCGGCATCGCGCGGCACGATCATGTTGAAGCAGTCGTTGCCGCCATACAGATAGATGCACACCAGTGCGCGATAGTCGCTGCCGGCGCCCTGCAGCATCGGGGTTGCCGCGTTGGCCAGCGAGATCTTGCCGAACATCGATCCGAAGGCCGCACTGCCGGCCACGGTGCACAGCGAACGATGCAGGAATTCGCGCCGCTTGAAGGTCGACATATCAGCGCTCCACCACGTATTCGGGCGAGGTCAGGATCAGCCACAACGCATCCTGCACGCGCTCGCGGCGCCAGCCCTCCCACGAATTCGGGGCGATGCTGTTGAGGTGCGTGAGCAGGAGGTTGCGCATCGGGGTCGACATGCGGCCGCCGAGGAACAGCAGGTTGTAGCGATCGATCAGCGCCGCAGGGGTTTCAACCAGCGCCAGGTCGCGGCTGAGATCGACCTGCACCGGATCCCAGCTGCCAAGACCGGTATTGCCGAACCATGCCCAGTACACCTTGCCGCCGATCTCGTTGCTCAGGCGCGTGATGTAGGTGTCGGTGGTGATCTGGAACTCGGGCGAGTACAGGCCGAGGTTTGCGATCTCGCCGGGCAGGCGATAGTTGGGCAGATAGAAGTTGAACACGGTCGGCGAGCGCAGTACCGCCTGCGCGCTGTAGTACTCCGGCCAGCCCTCGCGGAGGACGCCGTCGCGCGAGCGCGCATCCAGCGCGCGCCAAAGCTGGGTCACGCGCAGCAGCGGCTCGCGCAACTTGCCGCTGTTGGCCGCCGCCTGCGCCAGGTTGCGCGCCTCGACATCCATCAGCACCGCGCGCACCACCGCTTGCAGATTGCCGCGCACACCGCCGCTGGCCGCACCGTTGTCGTCGGCGAATACCGCAGCCACACGCCCCACATAAGCCGGGCTCGGATTACTGCTGACCAGTCGCTGGATCAGCTGACGGGCGACGAACGGCCCCAAGTTCGGATGGTTGAACACATTGTCCAGCGCAACGCCGAGGTCGTAGCGCGCGCGATTGCCCGCAGCGCGACCGCTCGAGGAGGGCAGCACGCCGGCGGGCAGTACGACACCGGTGTAGTTGAGCAGCTGCTTGCTGCCTTCGTGGGCGTAATACACCTCGCCGCGAACGCCATTGCCCTCGCCCCACGGCTGCAGCGGCTCGCGCCAACCACGGTGCGAGCGCCAGTCCTGGTTGGCCGGCGCATCCGGCGCGCGCGACTCGCAGTACTCCCAGTTCCACCAGTTCAGGTTGTTGTTCGGATCGGCACTGCTGTTGTTGGGTGGCACGCAGGTCGCGTAGTTCCAGCCGGTGAACACCTGCGCGAAGCCGCGGATGGTGTTCTGGTCGTAGGTCGGGATCGACTGGATGCCGGCTACGCCCGGATTGCCATCGCGCACCGAGCCGTCGGCATTGAGCATCACCAGGCCGACCGAAAACAGCTGCATGATCTCGCGCGCAAAATTCTCGTCGGGCCGGATATTGAGGGTGGTATCGGGCTTTCGATTGCGGATCATCGACAGGTAGTGACCCATGGTCGGGTGCAGGGTCACTTGTTCGAGCAGGGTGCGGTAGTTGCCAAAGGCGTTGCTCGAGAGCAGGTCGTAGTAGTGCGCAAGCGTGGTCGGATTGCCCTCGACCGCACCGTTCTGGTCGGACACCACCA
>JBBSDI010000254.1:0-5803 GCA_038249585.1 Lysobacterales bacterium
CGATGCGCAGCGTGCCGCGATCGCTCTTGCGGCGCAGGGCTTCGCGGCGCAGCACGTCGAGCGCGGAGACTTCGCGCAGGCTGCTGTAGTTGGCCGCCACATCCATCAGCGACAGCGCCTGCTCAGACCAGCCGGACTGCGCGAGCTGGTCCCACAGCGCCACGTCGAGTACGCGATGCGCGTCGTCGAGCCACTGCAGGGCATCCGGCAGCTTGCGCGCTTCGGGACCGAGTGCGGCGATCAACAGCGCTGCGGGCGGAATGCTGCGTTCGCGACCACTGAGCGGATTGAGCGGATGATCGGCCCATTCGCTCGCACGCAGCGGGCCGCTGCGCAGCGCGATCAGACTCGGTGGCGGCGCCCGTGCTGCCGCAACCGCCGCAGTCGGTGCCGTGAGCGGTGCCGCGGCGGCGGGAGCCGTGCCGCTGGGCGCGCGTGCCGGCGGCGGACCCGATGCTTCCAGCGGCACTGCCAGTCGCCTGGCGTGCGCGATCACCCGCGCATAGCTCGACCCGACCTCGACGCCACCCACATCGAAGCGCAGCCCGCCGCGTTCGATGGTGCACAGGCGACCGCCGATGCGGCGTCCGGCTTCGAGTAAGCACACCGTCAGACCGGCGCTCTCGAGCGCATGCGCGGCGGCCAGGCCGCTGAGTCCGGCGCCGACCACCAGCACGTCGATGGCCGCTTCGTTTTCAGCGCGCGTGTTGCGCGCGGCCAGTGCGAGCGTGCTGGCGAACAGAAAGGTGCGGCGGTTCATGCATGACTCCTGTACCGGATGCGGAATTGTTGCGCTCCACCCGCGATCGGCAAACAAAAGCCGGCGCAATCGCTCCCGCCGGCCATGGTGTCCCGACTAAAAGACGCCGCGATCAGAATCGATAAGTCACGTTGAGTCCATACATGCGCGGCCGCGGTGCGCTGATCGCAAAGTCGCGTACATTGGTCGCGGTGGTCGCCGGTGCCGGCAGCAGGTTGGGCACCGAGATGAACAGCGCGGGGTTGACGTAGCGCAGGATGTCCTCTGGCGTGTCGTCGTCGGTGGCGTTGTTGACGAATACCGTCCAGCGCCAGCTGTCGCCGACATCCACCCCGAAGCGCAGGTTCAGCTGCGTGGAGCTGCCGGTCTCGGCCAGATTGTCGACCTGGGTGAAGCGGCTGGATTCAAAGCTCAGATCGCCGTTGGCGAACCAGCCCCAGCCGTTGCCGAAGGTGCCGCCGTAGGTCAGGCCGACCGCGGCTTGATTCTTCGGCACGCGCGGCAGGGCATTGCCCGCGGCATTGGCACAGGCCAGGTCGAGCGTGGGCCGCGGCACGTTGCAGAACAGATCGGCCTGGTCCTGGCTGATGAAGTCGATGATCTCGGCGTCGTTGTACGAATACGAAAAGTTGGCCAACAGGTTGGACGTGATGACCCACTGACCCTCGAGCTCGAAGCCGCGGATGCGCGATTCGCCCACGTTGGTGGTGAACGAGGTCAGGAATGGCGCATTGTTGACCAGGCTCACCGAGCGCGATTCGGTCAACTGCTGGTTGTCCCACTGGATCCAGAACAAACTGGCGTTCAGGCGCAGCGTGTTGTCGAGCAGGTCGGACTTGAAGCCCAGCTCGTAGTTCCAGGCTTTTTCTTCCTCGAAGCTGGTCAGGCCGTCAGCGATCAGTGCCGCGCGGCTGGCATCGCTCAGATCGGCGCGCTGCACGTCGTTGTTGAAGCCACCGGGCTTGGTGCCCTTGGACGCCAGGCCGTACAGGTTGATGTTGTCGTCGAGCTGGTAGGACAGGGTCACGCGCGGCGTGGTGCTGCTGAACTCTTCCTCCTGCGAGAACAAACGCACAAACGTGCGCGGCGGTGGCGGGGTGTTCACGGTACGCACATCGCGGCCGCCGGAGCTGATGTTGTCGCGCGCGAACCGGACCTCGAACGAGGCCGCCCATTGATCGTCGAATTTCCATTCGACGAACCCGTAGACGGCCTTGTTGATCACCTCATCGGCCGGATCGGTCGGGTTGGGCCGCACCGGTGCGCGGCGGAACAGTGGGGCGGTATTGAAACCCGACAGGCTGCCATTGAAGCCCGGGCCGCGGGTTTCCTTGTAGTAGTACGCGCCCAGGATGCCGTAGATCGGCGCCGAGGTGTCGGTGGTGATGCGCAGATCCTGCGACCAGTCGTAGAGGTCGCTCTCGCCGAAGGTCTCGAATGCGCCGCCGAAGCCGCGGATCTCGGAGTAGTCCTGGTCGATGCCGGAGTATTCCTTGGTCTCGTTGTAGGACGACGTCGAGGTCAGCGTCCAGGCGTTGGCCAAGGTGTAGTCGGCCACCACGCTGGAGCGCAAGTTGTCGCGCTTGAGGCCGGCGCCGAAGCCGGCCAGGTCGAAGTCGGGCGTATTGATCGGGAACTGGCTGGGCGTGTTGGGCACGCCGCAGAAGTAGCCGCGCGTGCGGGTGCGACCGATCGGGAAGTTGCTGCCCGGCTGGGTGCCGATGATCTCGGGCAGGAAGCAGTTGTTCAGCGCACTGCCTTGGCGGCGGATCGCGAAGTGCTGATCGCGATTCTGCTGGTAGCCGAAGCGGCCCAGCACTTCGAGGCCGTCGATCGGCTTCCACAGCAGGGAGCTGAACATGCCGATGGTCTTGGTGCCACCGATGTTGTCCTCGCCGGCGACCGGGTTGTAGAACAGCCCGTCGGTCTCGTCGTAGACCGCGCTGATGTCGAACGACAGCAGGTCTTCGACGATCGGTCCGGCGTAGAAGCCGGTGAGCTTGCGCTGGCCGTAGGAGCCGCCACCGAGAGTGAATTTGCCGGTCGGCTCGTTGCCCGGACGGCGGGTGATGAAGTTGACCGCGCCGGA
Organism: Lysobacterales bacterium; assembly: GCA_038249585.1. GTDB lineage: Bacteria > Pseudomonadota > Gammaproteobacteria > Xanthomonadales > Ahniellaceae > UBA4656. The sequence goes on from JBBSDI010000254.1 coordinate 2,850, forward strand.
GAAGGTGCGGCGGCCGAACGCGGCGGACTGCGGGCCGCGAATGACTTCGACCCGCTCGAGATTCTCCAGGCCGTAGCCGGAGATATCGCCCGACACATAAACGCCGTCGATGAAGAACGAGGCGTTCGGTTCGCCCTGAATGTTGGACATGCCGCGGATCACCGGGCGGTCGCCATCGCGGCCGAAGCCGGAGCGGAACGAGAAGCTCGGCGTGAACGCGGCGATGTCGCGAATGTCGACGAAGCCCTTGTCCTCGATCACGTCGGCGGTGATCGCCGTGATGGGCAGCGGCACCTTCTGCAACTGTTCATCAATGCGGCGCGCGGTAACCGTGATGGTCTCCAGCGCCTGTGGCGCTTCGCCCTGCGGGTCGGTATCGGGATCGGTCTGCGGCGCAGCTTCGGGGGCTGTCGCGGGTGCAGCGTGGGCGCTGCCGACGCCATACAGCGCGGCAGCGATCGCAAGTGCCAGCAATCGACGTGGATTGGTTTTCATGAGTGGTCCCGGGGCAGTAGTGGGGATGGCAGGGCGGGTTCAAGGTCCCGCTTTCGTATCGGAGTCGGCTGCAGCCTTCTCCTTGAGTTTCAGTTCGCGTTAGTGGGTCCAGCTGGTTTCGTTCGGTTACGACTGGGCGGCGGGTGCGCTGGCGTATTCGGGGTACTTGGCCTCGATCAGCGCCTGCATCTCGGCGGGCAACTCGGCGCTGCCACCGAGCTTGGGGCCCTGCGCGATGTAGAGCGGGCTACCCTCGCGGGTGCCCATTTTCATCCACGGCGGCCACGGTCCGATCCGGGTCCAGCCATAACTCGCCGGCGAGCTATGCACGCTCGTATCGTCGATCGACGCGCGCGGGGTGAGGAACATGAAGTGCTCCGAGCCGGCATACACCCCGGCGCTGGATTCCTCCGGGAAATCCTTCGGCGGCAGCGGGTGGGCATCGGTCAGCGGCGCGTTGAAGGTCATCGGCAGGTCGCCACCGGCGCCGGTCCACGGATATATATTGGGCGAGCCATGGTGGCGCTTGCTGCCGAACAGATTGTTGACCGGATCGTTGGCGACGTGGATCACCGTGTTGGTCTTGCCGGTGACCGGATTGGCCCAGGTATCGAGCAGCCGACCGCTCGCGAGGTCGCGATAGAAGCTCAACTCGCGCGAGATGAAGCGCCAACTGCCGTCTTCGAGCGGTTCCATGCGGCAGATGTTGTAACCCTCGAAGCCGAGGATCGCGCTCGGCGCCTTGGCCGGCAGCTGGGCGAAGATGGTGCTCTTCCACCAGGTCACCACGTTCTCTTTTGGATCGATCGAGCAACGCATCGTGACCAGCGCGGTCAGATTTTCGTCGGCACGGGTCAGGTCGAGCGCGGCGGCGGCCGGCAGGCTGCACAACGCGATCGACAGCAGCAGTGCGGTGCGAGCGGGTCGGATCAGGGGCATCGAGGTCTCCGCAGCGGGGAGGCGCTGCGATCATGGCGCCGGAGCTGAATGACATATCGTTATAACAATAGGTCTTTTAGCAGTCGACCGGAGCGAATGCAATGTTGCATTGCGGCGGGAATAAAGGAGACGGAGGCAGGTAAGCCTGACCGTGTTTCGCCGCTCGCCCACACTGGCGCAGCCTGCAGATCGGAAGGGCAGATCGGGACAGGCACTGAAGAAGGGCAGATCGGGACAGGCAGTGAAACGTGCCGAGAATGATGGCAATAATCATGCCTGTTGAGATGGACGCCCCCGCCACTTTCGGCGTCGTGTTGCGCCAGACTGGAAGTGCAATCCACCAGTCGACAGAAGACGCGCATGACCGCTTGCGGGTGGAGGCGTCCGTGATGAAGGTTGAACTCGTCGCGATCGATTTGGTAAAGCGTGTGTTCCAGGTCTGCGCCATCGGCGAGGATGGCAAGCTGTTGTTCAACCGCAAGATGTTGCGCGAGAAGTTCACCCTGTGGCTCAAGGATCTGGTGCCGACGATCGTGGCGATTGAGGCATGTGGCACCGCGCAATACTGGGCCCGGCGACTGCAGGCGATCGGGCATCAGGTGCACCTTGTGCCCGCACAGCACGTCAAGGCGTTCGTGCGCGTGCACAAGTCCGATCGCGATGACGCACTGGCAATTTCCGAAGCCGCGCTGCGGCCCAACATCCACTTCGTGCCGGTCAACACGATCGGTCAGCAGGACCTGCAGTCGCTGGGCGATATCCGCAGCGGGCTGATTGCCCAGCGTACGGCAGTGATCAACCAGGTACGTGGATTCGCCGCCGAGTACGGCATCGTGATCGCCAAGACGCGCCAGGAGCTCATGCGCGCCTGGAGCGCGTGCCGCCGATGGCCCGTATTGCATGGGCCGTGATCACCAGCGATGGCAGTTACGACTGCACGAAGGCGTTCAAGGCCCAGCCCGCGCGCCGGCAGCAGCACCAGCTCAGGTCCAACCGCAACCATCAACGATCGTACCGACCCACTTCCAGTCACCGCGATACCGCGCACCCACGAAACCCGACTCCCGCGATGATCCGCATCGGTCAACACCCGCAAGGGGTCATTCAGGCGACCCCGGTAACACCCCCGCTTGGGGACAAGCGCTACGAGCGCGAATGCCTGTTTGTGCTGCCAGGGCCGGATCTCATGCAGGTCCGGCGCCTTCCAGAGCGCCATCACGACGCCGAACAGGTGTCCGAATACGTGCGCGAGTAACGATCGCGTTGAACGCTGGAACCGAGGGCTTGACCGGGGGCGTCCATACGTGTCCCGATCGCACAAGTGTTCGGCTCTGGGAAAACGAGGAAGAGAACCACGCAAAAACGCCAAGAAGCAGCGCTCAGCGCAAATCGGAATCCTGCACCCGATACTCCTTCGACCGCTTCCCCACAATCCGCAATGCCACCCCGTCGGGCAAGTGTTTGCCGATGAACTTGAGTATACGATTGACCGGCCCAGGCACGGTCACCACCTCGCCGCG
>JBBSDI010000255.1:0-5790 GCA_038249585.1 Lysobacterales bacterium
CGGTGTTGCGTCGCCGATGTCGATACCGAGTTCTTCGTGCAGCTCGCGGCGCAGCGCCTGCAGCGGTGTCTCACCGGTCTCGCGCTTGCCGCCGGGGAATTCCCACAATCCACCCTGATGTTTATGGTGCGGCCGCTGCGCGACCAGCACGCGGCCTTGCGCATCGCGCAGCACGCCCGCGACGACCGCGAGCGGCTGCATCAGTTCGGCAGCGTGCGGCGCGGGCCGATCGAGGCGTCGCGCTCGCGGTATCGCCAGCCACGGGCAGCGCGCTGCTGCCCGCAGCGACTCAGGCCAGACGCCCGTGGCACTGCTTGTACTTCTTGCCCGAACCGCACGGGCAAGGATCGTTGCGCCCGACCTTCGGCGCATCGCGCACCACTGGACCCTGGGCTGCCTGTGCCGCGAGTGCTGCCTGCACTTGGGCTGCCTCCTCGTCGACGCCGAGGTTGCCGGAATCGGCGTGCTGGAACTGCAGGGCAGCGCGCTGCTGGCGTTCCTGCTGCTCCTGTTCGAGGCGCGCGACTTCGTCTTCGCTGCGGATGCGCACGCGCGACAGGATGGTCACCATCTCGGTCTTGAACTTGCCGAGCATCTGCTCGAACAGCTCGAAGGCTTCGCGTTTGAACTCCTGCTTGGGCTGCTTCTGCGCATAGCCGCGCAGGTGGATGCCCTGGCGCAGGTAGTCCATGTTCGACAGGTGGTCTTTCCATTGCGAGTCGAGCACCGAGAGCATGATGTGCTTCTCCAGCGCGCGCATCACTTCGCTGCCGACCAGCGCCTCTTTCTCGCGGAAGTGACGCTCGACGTCGTCGGTGGCCCGCGTCCACAGCTGGTCGGCGGCGATCTCCTCGGTGGCCTCGAGATAGCGGCGGGTCTGGATCGGGATGCCGAAGTCGCTTTCGAAGGCGCGCTCGAGGCCCGGCAGGTCCCACTGCTCGTCGATGCTGTTGGCCGGCACATAGGTGCGGCAGGTCGCCTGGGTCACGTCCTGGCGAATGGTGGCAACAGTGGCGGCTACATCGGTCGCTTCCAGCAGCTCGTTGCGCTGCTCGTAGATCACCTTGCGCTGGTCGTTGGCGACGTCGTCGTATTCGAGCAGGTTCTTGCGGATATCGAAGTTGTGCGCCTCGACCTTGCGCTGCGCGCGCTCGATCACCTTGGTGACCATCTTGTCTTCGAGGGCTTCGTCTTCCTTCATGCCGAACAGCTTCATCCAGCGGGTGACCCAATCCGGCGCGAAGATGCGCATCAGATTGTCTTCCAGCGACAGGTAGAAGCGACTCGAACCGGGATCGCCCTGGCGGCCGGAGCGGCCGCGCAGCTGGTTGTCGATGCGGCGCGATTCGTGGCGTTCGGTGCCGATGATGTGCAGGCCGCCGGCGGCAATCACCTGCGCATGCCGCTGCTTCCATTCCGCGCGCACGCGCTCGTGGTCGGCCGCGGTGGATTCCGGCGGCAGCGCGGCGATCTCGGACTCGGGGTTGCCGCCGAGCACGATGTCGGTGCCGCGACCGGCCATGTTGGTGGCGATGGTGACCGCGGCCGGGCTGCCGGCCTGGGCGACGATATGCGCCTCGCGCTCGTGCTGCTTGGCGTTGAGCACCTCGTGCGGGATCTTGGCCTTGGTCAGCTCGCGCGAGAGCAGCTCGGAGGTTTCGATCGAAGTCGTGCCGACCAGTACCGGCTGGCCGCGCTGGTGGCAGTCGCGGATGTCTTCGATCACCGCGTCGTACTTGATCGGCTGCTTGAGGAACACCAGGTCGGCGTTGTCATTGCGCACCATCGCGCGATGGGTGGGGATGACCACCACCTCCAGGCTGTAGATGGTCTGGAACTCGTAGGCTTCGGTGTCGGCAGTGCCGGTCATGCCGGCGAGCTTCTCGTACAGCCGAAAATAGTTCTGGAAGGTGATCGAGGCCAGCGTCTGGTTTTCGCGCTGGATCGGCACGCCTTCCTTGGCCTCGACCGACTGGTGCAGCCCGTCGGACCAGCGGCGGCCGGCCAGGGTGCGGCCGGTGAACTCGTCGACGATGATGACCTCGCCGTCGCGCACGATGTAGTCGACATCGCGCTGGTAGAGATTGTGCGCACGCAGGGCCGCGTTGAGGTGGTGCACCACGACCAGGTTGGTCGCGTCGTAGAGGCTGTCTTGCTCCTTGAGCACCTCGGCTTCGCGCAGCAGCGCCTCGGCGTGCTCCATGCCGCTTTCCGACAGGTGCACCTGCTTTTGCTTCTCGTCGACGAAGAAATCGCCTTCGCCTTCTTCGGTGGCCTGTTTGACCAGCTTCGGCACCACACGGTTGAGCTTCAGATACAGCTGCGGGGAGTCTTCGGCAGGACCGGAGATGATCAGCGGCGTGCGCGCCTCGTCGATCAGGATCGAGTCGACCTCGTCGATGATCGCGTAGGTCTGCTCGCGCTGATAGCGGTCGTCCTTCGACAGCGCCATGTTGTCGCGCAGGTAGTCGAAGCCGAATTCGTTGTTGGTGCCGTAGGTAATGTCGGCGGCGTACGCCTCGCGCTTGTCGCCCGGCTTCATGCCGGGCACCACCACGCCCACGCTCATGCCGAGCGCGGCATACACCGGACCCATCCACGCTGCGTCGCGGCGGGCGAGGTAGTCGTTGACCGTGACCACGTGCACGCCCTTGGCCGGCAGTGCATTCAGATACACCGGCAAGGTCGCTACCAGGGTCTTGCCCTCGCCGGTACGCATCTCGGCGATCTTGCCGCTGTGCAGCACCATGCCGCCGATCAGCTGCACGTCGTAGTGGCGCAGGCCCAGGGTGCGGCGCGCGGCCTCGCGCACGGCAGCGAAAGCTTCGGGCAGCAGGTTGTCCAGCGTCTCGCCCTGGTCCAGGCGGGCGCGGAACTCGGCGGTCTTGGCCTTCAGGCCTTCGTCGTCGAGCGCCTGCAGCGCGGCCTCGTGCTGGCTGACCTTGGCCACGCCCTTGCGCAGTTGGTTGACCAGCCGCTCGTTGCGGCTGCCGAAAATGGCGGTGAGGAAACGGTTGATCATGGACGGGCCTGATACGGAAAGAATGCGGGTCGCGAGCGCGCCAGTTTACCTGCGCTGCAAAGCGAAAGGCCGCCAGCGACTGGCGGCCTTTGCGCGACCTTCACGGATTGGGGCCGGATCGCCCCGGTTTCAAGTCCGCGTGGCGTCAGCGAATGGCGCGGATGTACTCCGAAGGGTTCACCAGGCGCCCGTTGAGCCACACCTCGAAGTGCACGTGCACGCCGGTGGCGCGACCGCTCGAGCCCATGCGCGCGACCAGCTCGCCGGCACGCACCGGATCGCCGACCTCGCGGATGTTGCGGTCGTTGTGGGCGTAGCGCGTCATGTAGCCGTTGCCGTGGTCGATCTCGATCACGTTGCCGTAGCCGGGCTTCAGGCCGGCGTAGGACACCACGCCGCCGGCCACGGCGATCACGTCGGAACCACGCGGGCCGTTGAAGTCGACACCGCTGTGGAACTCCGGTCGACCAGTGAAGGGATCGGCGCGATAGCCGAAGCCGGAAGACTTGTAACCCGAGCGCACCGGAGTGCCGGCCGGCATCAGGCCCTGGTCGATCTCGCGATCGAACATCACCGACTCCAGCATTCCCAACTGGTCCGACTGCAGCGCGAACTGCGTCTCGAGGCGCTCCAGCGCACCATCGACTTCCGCCACGCTCAGCGACACCGCCGGTGCCGAGGCGGCCGGACCGCCGAGGGCGGGTTCGGCATCGAAATCGAACTCGCCATCGTCTAACTTGCCGACTTTTGCCAGCCGCGAACCCAGCGCATTCAGGCGCATCGATTCGGCCTGCAGTTTGCCCAGCCGGATCGCCAGCGCGTCGACGCCGCGCTCGACCGCACGCTCGACTTCGCCCAGCTGCGCCTGCTGCGCCTCGAGTTGCGCGCGTGCCTGCGCAATTTCTGCACGGGCCTTGGCCGGCCCGGTGAACGTGGCGCCGAACAGGGCGCCGAAAGCGATCAATACTCCGGCCACGGCTGCGAGCGCCGTGCCGGTTGCGGCTATCGCGCGCCAATCACCCAGTCGGATGGTTTTTGGCGACGAAAGCCGGCTGGCGACGATTATGATGTTCATGTCGTGTTCGCCTGCTGTCCGGTCTCATTGATTGGCCAATGCAACGCCGCCCTGCCACTACCGATCGACCCACGCGTCCACTGGACACGAAAGCCGGACCGGCTTTGACCGGGCTGATCGCGCACGCCCGACTCCTCGAGGTGCTCGACCAGGCATTGCGTAGCGCATTCCCCCCCACCTTGGCCGGACGAGTCCGCCTGGCCAACCTTCGAGGATCGCGCCTCATCTTTCTGGCGAGTTCGCCAGCGGTTGCAGAACGCCTTCGCCTCATGCAGGGCGCACTGCTCGCTGCGGCCAGCCGTTTTACCGGCACGACCGTGGACCAACTCACCGTGAAAGTGGCACCGATACCAGCCGTTCCCCCGGAACAGGCATCGCAAAAGCCGCTTTCCAGCGCAGCTGCCGAGCACCTCCGGCAAGCTGCCGCCATCCTGGAAGACCCCGAACTGCGAGCCCTCTTCCACCGTCTGGCCTCCCTGGCCTCTACCTCGTGATTCCCCCGGGCGGATACTTCGCCGTCGCCGCCTGAGTGTGCTGGCGGCTGTCGTTATTTTCTGTGACCGGTTGGTTAACTCGTCAGACCGCTTGCGCCGGATGGGCGTAAGAAATCGGGGCAGTGCTGTGATCGTTGTAGGTGACTTCTTCCCACGCGTTGGCATCGGCCAGCAGCGCACGCAGCAGCCGGTTGTTCAACTGGTGGCCCGACTTGTGGCCGTAGAACGCGCCAACAAGACTGTGGCCCAGCAGGTACAGATCGCCGATTGCGTCGAGGATCTTGTGCTTTACGAACTCGTCTTCGTAGCGCAGCCCGTCTTCATTGAGCACGCGGTAGTCGTCGAGCACGATCGCGTTGTCCATCGAACCGCCGAGCACCAGATTGCGCTCGCGCAGCATCTCGATGTCGCGCATGAAGCCGAAGGTGCGCGCGCGCGAGACTTCCTTGACGAACGAGGTGGTCGAGAAGTCGATCTCGGCGGTCGAGGCCTTGGTGGTGAAGATCGGGTGGTCGAAGTCGATCGAGAAGCCGACCTTGAAGCCATCGAAGGGGTCGAAGCGCGCCCACTTGTCGCCGTCGCGCACGGTGATCGACTTTTTGATGCGGATGAAGCGCTTGGCCTTTTCCTGCTCGTGGATACCGGCCGACTGCAGCAGGAACACGAAGGGACCGGCGCTGCCGTCCATGATCGGCACTTCAGCAGCCGACAGGTCGACGTAGGCGTTGTCGATGCCCAGACCGGCCATCGCCGACAGCAGATGTTCGATCGTGGCGACGCGAACGCCGTCGCGCACCAGGGTGGTCGACAGGCTGGTGTCGCCCACGCACTCGCAGCAGGCTTTGAGTTCAACCGGCTCGGGCAAGTCGACACGACGAAAGATGATGCCGCTGTCCGGTGCAGCCGGACGCAGGGTCATGTAAACCTTTTCACCCGTGTGGATTCCCACTCCGGTCGCGCGAATCACGTTTTTCAACGTGCGCTGCCTGATCATTCTTGTCATTTCCTCGGGGCAGAGGCTGTCACGGCGGGGGACCATAACACAGGAGATTGGGGCGGCAAACCTTTGCGGCGGACAAAACCCCACATGTGTTGCGCCGACGCAACAGCCATATCGTGCAGCGCACGGTGCGCCAGCGCACCGTCGGACCGCAATCAGGCCCCGATAATGGCCGCGCCGGGCGCGGGATGGGCGCGCC
>JBBSDI010000256.1:0-5750 GCA_038249585.1 Lysobacterales bacterium
GGTCGGCACCCTGGTGCTCACCGGGTTTGGCAACACCCTGGAATTCGAGGGGACCCCGGATACCTGCTTCGCGAACAGCGGGATCCAGAAGCTCGCCATCACCGGCGGGACCGGCGTATACAACAGGGCGCGCGGCGAGGCAACGATCACTGCGTTGCATAGTCCAACCTGCGGCTTCGCAGGCTGCCCCAACCCGGCGATCTGCCGCCCCGGCCCCACGAAGCAGATCGTCCTCGACATCCTGCTGTAGCACCGGAGCCTCTGTGGGTAGTGGGAAAAAGGGATGGGATAAAGGGATGGGATAAGGAACAAAAGGAACAACAGGGGGGTGTGCCGAGAAGTCCTCCCCGCTTGCGCGGTCAGGACCTCTCGGCACACCCCCTTATTGTTCGAAGAAAGCACGCCATGAGCAGCAGCCAGCAAGATGACAACAAGGCCGCATTTCTCCGCGCCACCGATGAACTCTTCGTCAAGCGTGACATCGATTCCGTCGACCGCAACTTCGCTGCCGACTTCGCCTATCACAATGAACGCCGTAACGCCGCCGACAAGGCGCAGAACATCACGGCGCGCGAATCGCTCAAGCGCTTCTACATTGACTTCTTCGCCGGTTTTCCCGACATGAAACCGGAGATCCTGCACGTACTGGCCGACGGCGACAAGGTTGCTTGCTTCCTGATCTGGAAGGGCACCCATACCGGCGCCTTCGTCGGTCTGCCGCCCACCAACCTCGCCGTCACCGTGCGCGTCGCCAATGTCTTCCGTTTGGCCGACGGCAAGCTCACCGAGCACTGGGACATCCTCAACGAGAACGATCTCGCCCCCGTGTTCGCTGCCGCCGCCAAGCTGGCCGGTGCCCCCAAGTAATTCCAATGCGCATGGGGTACAAGTTCGTCTTCGCTGAACGAAGTCCGGCCATGTGGCGGAAAACAGCGGATGAATTCCCTATCCTCCCTATCCCGCAGTGAAGGCAATCATCCGCGTCGCCGGCGACGAGGCCGAGATCACCTGCGCCGTCGACGGCGAATACGGCCGTTCGGCGGCGGTGTAGTCGCACGATATGGCGCGCGATATGGCGCGCGATATGGCGTGCGACTGGCGCGTGGCGCAGCGCATCGAGTCCGGCATGTGCCAGGTCAACGGCCAGACGGTACACGACGAGGCGCAGATGCCGTTCGGTGACCTCGAGGGATCGGGCTCCGGCCTCTTCGGCAGGCGTGCCGGGATCGAGGCCTTCACCGAGCTGCGCTGGATTTCGCTGCAGACGGCGCCGCGGCACTGTCCGTTCTGATCCCACCCTGAGAACCAGAGCCGCGCGCTGCCCGGCTCTTGTCTTGCTTGCTGAGGCCCGCCGGATCAACCTGCTGAGCGCCTCCTGGCCAGCCAGGCGTCGACGCTCCATGCACCGGCACCGACCGCGGCCAGTACCAGCAGCCCGCCCACCAGCGGCATGTTGCGCAGCAGCGGCATCAGGTCGGCGACGCTGTCGATGCGCCCGTGGTAGATCGCCATCGCCAGCACGCAGTAGCCAGCCAGCAGCACGGCCACGGCGCGCGTGCGCCAGCCGACCATGATCAACAGCGCGCCAACGATGTCCAGCGTCAGCGACGCGGCGAGGAACAACTCAGGCATCGGGAACGTGATCAGCGGCGGCACCGGCGGGAACATCCGGCCGTCCACCATCTGCGGTGGCGCGCCGCCCATCATCCCTGCCGTCAGGTCGAAGGTGGCGATTTTGCGAAAGCCGTTGGGCAGCAGCGCGAACACGATCAGCACGCGGCCGACAAGGTGCGCCGCAGCGGTCAAGGCCGGATTCGCGCCGCCGATCCGGCTTTGCCGGTCAGCCGGCGGGCGGCCCCCCTGGGGGGTGGCGCGCGACATCGAGCTTGGGGGTTCCATTTCAGAGCTCAAACTTGACCTCCAGCCCCACGGTGCGCGGGTAGTTGCGCTGATAGCCCGAGCCGCTGATGTAGAACGGGTCGGCATGGCCCAGCAAGTTTGTGCCGACGACGTACACGCTCCAGCCGATGGCATCAACGCCTGCACGCAGCCCCAACAGCTTCTGCGCCTTGCCCAGCGGCGCCGGCCGCGTGCCCGGCCCCGAGCCCACGCTGCTGGGGTCGCCCTGCTTGCCTATGTAGGTGTAGCTGCCGTGCAGCGCGAAGGTGTAGTTCTCGGTCAGTGGGCGGATGAAGCTGGCCTGCGCGGTGTGCGTCTGCTTGGGCACCGAGACGAACTGGTTGCCGACGAAGATGTTTGTGTTGGCGAACGCCGCCGGGTTGACGATGCGGGTGAACTCGGTCTGGTTGAAGTTGCCGGTCAGCGACAGTCGCACGCCGCGCACTGGCGTCCAATTGAGGCCGTAGTCGATGCCGGTGCCTCGCACGTCGCCGACGTTGGCTATCACCTGCGGCGGCGGCGGCGCAAAGCCTGGAGAGTTGAAGTTCAGCTGCATGTCGCTCCATTCGAGCCGGTACACGGCGGCCTCGACGAACAGCGTGTTGTTCAGCAGCGCGAGTTTGCCGCCGACCTCGTACGACCAGACGTCGTCGGGCTGCACCGCGGCCGGGAAGCCGGCGATGATGGTGGACCTGCTGTTGAATACGCCGCTGCGGAAGCCCTTGGCGGCGTTGAAGTACGTGGCGGTTCCCGGCGTCGGGCGCCACGACAGGTTGAAGCGCGGGTTCCACGAGTCAAAGGTGGCGCTGGTGGAACTCACCGACGCAGGGACCAGGCACACCGGCGGCAGTGGCGCGATCGGCACGACGACAGATGGCGCCGTGCAACGGCTGGTCTGCGGCACGCCGATCGGCAGCAGCGTGCGCGGACGCTGGATGTCGGTGAAGGTGCGTTCGTCGCGAAAGTAGCGCACGCCCAGCAGCGGCGTCAGCGTGCCGCCGAGCAGGTCGAACGAAACCTCGCCGAACACGGCCCGCGACTTCGATTCGTAGCTCGGCACGTCGTTGCGCAGCGGCGAGTACGTCGGCCCGAGCAGCAACACGGCCGCCGCCGGCGGCGTCACGGCGAGGAGGCGCACGTCCTCGGCGCTATCGGCGTTGAGCACCATCACCCCGGCGATCCAACTCAATGGCCCCTTGTTCTTGGATACGAAGCGCAGCTCCGACGACATGGTGCTCGCGTCGAGCCCAGTGTCGAGCATCAGCCCGTTCACCGGCACCTTGGCGGCCTGCCAAGCCTTGACTCGGCCGCTGGAGCTTTCGATCAGCACCGGGCCCGCGTCGTACGACGCGTACACGCTGGACAGATCGATGCGCGAATTGTTGAAGCTTTCGAACGTGGTCGCGGTTGGGCCCGCGCCCAGCGTCGCCGCCGGGTACAGGCCGGTGAAAGACTCGGGCGGGTTCGGCCCCGGAAGGTACGCGAGCTGGTTGCCCTTGGCGTCACTGGTGCGGCTGCGCTGGTGGCCGAGCTTGATCGTCACGTCGCGGTGCGGCTTGGCCAACAGCTTGATGCGCAGCATCTCGTTGCCGGTCTCGTTCAGCTGCCCGGGGAAGGTCGGCGACTCGGCGTAGCCACCGGCGTGGTCGCGCGTGGCCGTGACGCGCAGCGCCAGCACGTCGCGGATGATCGGCACGCTCAGCGCCGCACCGACGTTCCAGTTCGGGTCGCCGCCCTCGGTGTTGGAATACCCGGCCACCGTGCGCGCGAGCGGCTTCTTCAGGTCGGGATCAGCGGTGATGAAGCGCACGCTGCCGCCCATCGCGCCCAACCCGTACAACGTGCCCTGCGGGCCGCGCAGCACCTCGACGCGCTCGACGTCGAAGGTGCTCGCCACCGGTGCCCAGTTGCGGTTGAGCACCGTGAACACCGCGTCGTCGACGTAGTAGCCCACTGTGCTGTCGCCGTACAGCGAGGTCACGCCGCGGATCTGGAACGAGCGCGTGCCGGCGCTGGTGGAGCGGCCTTCGGAAGCGCCGGGGATGGACCGCATCAGGTCCTTCAGATCGGCGATGCCGGCGTCCTCGAGCTGCAACCCGGTGAAGGCCTGCACCGCGGCCGGCACGTTGATCAGCTGCTGCTCGCGCTTCTGCGCCGTGATGGTGATCGTCTGCGCCGATGGGATGGGCTCGGCGGCAGCGGCTGCACCGCCGCCCATCGCCGTGATCGCCGCAATCACCGCAACGCTCAATGCGTTCATTGGGAATCTTGTCATTGTTCTTCTCCACGGAGGCTATCAGGGTGGTCGGACAATAGGCTTGCGATCCGGGCGAGTGAATCATCCTTAGGGATGTGCCATGCGGGACCATCGACTGAGGATGACTGCGGGGCGGTGAACACGAAGCCGCGCCACTCGTCGTCGCCGCCTCACGATCTCTTCGCAAACCAGCGCGATGTCGGGCCGAGCCTGGCGATACACCCGAGGTGACGCCTGCGCGTGGAATGGTTGCCGCAGAGGTGCAGTGCGGGATGTCGTCGCCAGTTGGTGCGATTGCCGCAGCGACGGCCTCGTTCAGCCGCCAGCCCGGTCAGCCCAGCGGCTGACTCTCCCGGGGCCTCAACCCCATGAAGTCGCTGAGCTGGGATGCTCTCAGGCTGTAGCCGCCGGCCACATGCTTCGGGCGCGTGAACCAAAAATCGGCACCATCACCAGCGACGACTTCACCGCTCATCATCGAGCGGGATCCGGATTCGACTCGCTCGACTTTGCTCGCCCCCAAGCCTTGACACACATAGTTCAGGCCCGAGCCGCCATGGGCTTCGGGGATGGTAGGGCCGACCAGGTCGAGTCGCCCATCTCGCGGAAGATCGCCGGGTCGGTCTGTTCATTCAGGAAGGTCTGCAGCCCTCGCGGCGGGAGCCGGTCCTGGGTGCAGGCGCGGACGCTTGCGCGCACCATTCGTTCGTCGGCAGTGAGCTGCGCGTCGAGCTTCAGCGGATCGTCCCAGTGGAACAAGGCTTTCGCAGGCTGAACATGGGGTGCTTCGGCGAAGTTGAGTGTGAGAGCGGGCCGCGCATGCGCGGGTCGTGGAGGCGTCACACCGGAATCACTGCAGTGGCTTCGATCTCGACCTTGGCCTGGTCTTCGATCAGCGCGGTGACCTGTACCGCCGTCATCGCAGCGTTGAAACTGCCGATCAGCTCGCGGAAGGCCACACCGATCTCGGGGTAGGCGGCGACGTATTCGCTCTTGTCAGTTGCGTACCAGATCATGCGCACGATGTGCTCGAGCTTCGCACCGGCCACCGCCAGCACGTCGACGATGTTCAGCAGCGCCTGGCGCGCCTGGCCGGCAAACGTGTCGCTGACGAAGCGCCCTTCGGCGTCCCAGCCGACCATGCCGGCCACAAACACCATGCGCCCAGTGGCGGCCACACCGTTGGCATATCCGCGCGCACGCGGCCAGCCGGGAGGAAGAAGAACTTGCATCGTGAGGATCCCCGGTCGTGATCTGGGTGGGCCTTTTCAGCTTTGCTGGAAGGCCGTCATGGCCTTTCGCAGGTCATCGGGCAGCGGCAGCGGGCGATGCGTGTTCAGGTCGGTGGCCACGATTGTCTGCGTGACACGCATGCGTTGCTCGTCGCCTTGGCGGCAGCCCAGTTCCAGGCGCACCGAACTGCGGCCGGTGTGGGCCTGCGTCAGGCCGAGCATGACTTCGTCGCCCATGCGGCTTACGGCCGTGAACTCGCAATTCAGGCTTACCGTCGGCAGGCCGATGCGGCGCGTGCCGACGAGGGCGGCATAGGGAATGTTCAGGGCCTCGCTGACCCAGTCTTCGATGAGGTTGTTGA
>JBBSDI010000257.1:0-5710 GCA_038249585.1 Lysobacterales bacterium
AGCCGCCATGGCGGCGATTGCTGCATCAGTTCAAGGCAAGACGATCACGATCGCCTCAGTCGCCGCCATGGCGGCTCCCACACCTGCCCAAAAAATCGCCGCCATGGCGGCTCCCACACCTGCCAAGAAGAACTCGCCGCCATGGCGGCTCCCACACCTGCCAAGAAACTCGCCGCCATGGCGGCCCACACCTGCCAAGAAAAAATCGCCCCCATGGCGGCTCCCACACCTCCCCAAGCAATCGCCGCCATGGCGGCTCCCACACACATGCAACCGGTATTCTAGGCGCATGAACGAATCCGTCGAACCAGTCGCCGCACCCGCGCCAGATCCGCTGCCGCCGCCCACGCGCAATACCTGGGACGTGCTGCGCCTGCTGTGGCCGCATGTGTGGCAATACCGGCTGCGGGTCGGCATCGCATTTTTCTTCCTGATCGCCGCAAAGGTGGCGCTGGTCGGGGTGTCGCTGCTGCTCGCACAACTGGTCGATGCGCTCAACATCACGCCACGTCCGGAACTGCTGCCGCTGCTGTTCCTGGTCGCCTACGGCGCCCTGCGCCTTGCGAATTCCCTGTTCCAGGAGCTGCGCCAGGTGGTGTTCGCGCGGGTGATGGCGCGCTCGTCGCGGATGATCGCCAAGCGGGTGTTCGACCATCTACATGCGCTGTCGCTGCGCTTCCATCTTGATCGACGCACGGGCGCGGTGTCGCGCGACCTCGAACGCGGCATCACGGCAGTCAGCGATCTGCTCGACTGGACCATTTACACCATCCTGCCGACCTTGTTCGAGATCGTGCTGGTCACCGTGATCCTGGCGGTCAAGTTCGATCTCACGTTTCCAGCCATCACCATCGGCACCATCGTCGCCTACGTACTGTTCACCTTCCGCGTGACCGAGTGGCGGCTGCGCTACTACCGCGCGGCCAACGAAGCGGAAACCCACGCCAGCGCGCGCGCGGTGGATTCGCTGCTCAACTACGAGACGGTCAAGTACTTCAACAACGAAGGCTATGAATCGCGCCGTTACGACGAGGGCCTCGTGCAACTGGAAGAGGCAACGGTCAAGAGCCTGAAGACGCTCGGGGTGCTCAACGTCGGTCAAAGCGGCATCGTGGCGATCGGCTTGACGCTGTTGCTGTGGCGGGCTGCTGCCGGGGTGACCGAGGGGCGCATGAGCATCGGCGATCTGGTGATGGTCAATGCCTTTCTGCTGCAGCTGGCGGCACCGCTGAACTTCCTTGGCATGGTCTATCGCGAGGTCAAGCAGGCCCTGACCAACATCGAGCGCATGTTCGGCCTGCTCGACGAGCCGCGCGATGTGCGCGACGCCGACAACGCGCCGGCGCTGGCCTCCGGTGGTGGCGCGCTGCGCTTCGATGCGGTCGACTTCAGCTACGACCCGCGCCGGCAGGTGCTGCACGCGATCGACTTCGAGGTGCCGGCCGGGCGCACGGTCGCGGTGGTCGGCGCCACCGGGTCGGGCAAGTCGACGCTGGCGCGCCTGCTGTTCCGCTTCTTCGACGTGACCGGCGGCAGCATCCGCATCGACGGCCAGGACCTGCGCGAGATCGACCAGGGCTCGCTGCGCCGCGCGATCGGCATCGTGCCGCAGGATACGGTGCTGTTCAACGACAGCATCTACTACAACATCGCCTACGGACGCCCGGACGCCAGCCGCGAAGAGGTGTTCGCCGCCGCGCGCGCCGCGCACATCCATGAGTTCATCGAGCGTCTGCCGGACGGCTACGAGACATCCGTGGGCGAGCGCGGCCTGAAACTCTCCGGTGGCGAGAAGCAGCGCGTCGCGATCGCGCGCACGATCCTGAAGAATCCGCGCATCCTGATCCTCGACGAGGCGACCTCGGCGCTCGACACGCGCACCGAACGCGCGATCCAGGAGGAACTGGCCGAGGTTGCGCGCGACCGCACGACGCTGGTGATCGCGCACCGGCTGTCGACCATCGTCGACGCCGACCAGATCCTGGTGATGGACAGCGGACACATCGTCGAACGCGGTACCCATGCGGCGCTGCTGGCCTCTGGTGGGCGCTATGCGCTGATGTGGCAGATGCAGCAGGAGGCCCCGGACACGGTCGATTCCGCGCCGCTGGTCGAAACCTGATGCCGTCGATCAAGGAACGCTGCACGCTCCGGCTGCGGGAATCGAAAGTTCACCGAATCGCGCGCCGGATCAACTTCTGGCTGTGCCAGACTTCGCGCATTCCGGGGATGCATGCGCGACGCATGCGTCAATACGGGCGGATCCCGGCGCCGTCTGCACGGTCATCACGCCATGGATCGACTCATCAGGATCGCGGCGGCCAGTGTCGCGATCGAGGACCTCGAGCGGCTGCGCCAGCTCGTCGAGCAGCTATGCACGCGCACCGGTGACGTTGTGCGGTGGGTGGACGCAGCCGATGCCGATCTGCTGTTCATCGACGTCGATTCGCTGAACGGCCACATGGACTTGCTGCAGGCGCGGGCGAACGGGCGTCGGGTGGTGTCCATCGCGAAAAGCGTTGCGGGCGACCAGCAGGTATTCCTGACCCGCCCGCTGTCGGCCGATGGCCTGCTGGCCGCAATCGCGCACTATCGCGAGGAGCTGGGAGTGGCACCGCGCGAACCCGACGATGTTGCAACCGCCCAGCGGCCGACACTTGTGCGTGTCCCACTGACTCGTGTCCCACTGACTGCCCGGTTGCTGATCGCAACAGCGACCGGTGCCGAGCAGAGCGCCGTGCAGGCCGGGGCTGTAGCCATCAAAAGCATTGCACCGCCTGCGCAGGTGCGCGACGCGGTCGGCGCAAAAAACGCGAGCGTGCTGGCGATGGCGAAACCATCGGCCGTGCCTTCGAACGCGATCGCAACCGAGCTGTCGCTGGCCGAGTTCTGCACCGTCGAGGCGCTCGCGCGACCCAGCCGCATCGTGCACGCCGATGCACCCGCGCTGACCATCGACAACGAGTCTGGCGTGTATTTCGGTCCACCTGGCCTGAAGGCACTTGAACCCTATTGCCGGGGCCCGATTCCGCGCAGTGCGTGGGAGCCGGTATCGAGCGCCGTGCTCGAAGGCCTGCGCGCGGCTGGTGGCGGACAGCCGCTGGCGCGCCTGGTGTGGCTGTACGCGCTGTTTGCCGGCAACGGTTCGTTGCTGGGCGGCGTCGACGCCAGCAGCCGTTTCCGGGTCGCGAAATGGCCGCAGATGGAGCGTGAGTTTCCGCGCCACTTCCGGATCGCCACGGCGATGATGAAGGGCATGGCGACGGTCGATGCCATTGCCGCGCAGTCGGGCGCGCCGACCGGCGAGGTAGCGGATTTCATCAACGCCAGCCTGCTCGGCGGGCACGTCGAGATGGAATCAGCGACCGTCGTGGCCGATGCACCCGATGCGTCGCAGAGCGGCTTGTTGGCGCGGCTGGGGCTGCGCGGGCGCAAAGCCTGATCGGGATTCGGTCTGGTCGCACGCACAGGTCGCTTCGACTGGCGGGCACGATCGGACGAATCGTGGTCGATCCGACGAGCGCATCGGGTATCCTTCGCCATCTGGAACCCCATCGGAGATCGAGCCATGCTGCAGCGTCTGTTGTTTGCCGCCCTGCTGATTGCCAGCGCCGCTACCGCCGTGGCGCAGACGCCGACTGCCGCGCCGACTCCGGCGCCGACCGCGCCGGCGGTTGCAGCCGAGGCAGAGCCCGCTGCGGCGGTCGCAGCGCGCGTACTGATACGCACCAGCGTGGGCGACATCACGGTGGAGCTGAATACTGAAAAGGCGCCGAAAAGCGTTGAAAACTTCCTGCAATATGTGCGCGACAAGTTCTACGACGGCACCGTGTTCCACCGTGTGATCGACAACTTCATGGTGCAGGGTGGCGGGTTCGGACCGGACCTGAAACAGAAGGCCACGCGCGCGCCGATCGCCAACGAGGCCAACAATGGCCTGTCGAACCTGCAAGGGACGCTGGCCATGGCGCGCACCAACGACCCGAACTCGGCGACCGCACAGTTCTTCATCAACGTGGTCGACAACAACCGGCTCGACTACGTGAGCGCCGAGAACGGATTTACCTGGGGCTATGCAGTGTTCGGCAAGGTGGTCTCGGGCATGGAGGTGGTCACCCAGATCAAGGCCACGCCGACCGGCGCTGGTGGCCCGTTCCCGCGCGATGTGCCGGTCACGCCGATCGTGATCAACAGCATTGAAGTGCTGCCCTGATCGATTGCGGCAGGCGTCGGTTCGCCCGGACGTGCTGGGCCGACCGACGCCGGCTGCGTTGGGAGTGGCGTTGACGCGACTGGGTCGCCCTGCCCCCAAGCACGGTCTCGCGCACGCATGACGACCCTGCTGATCTCGGATCTGCACCTGGATCAACAGCGGCCCGGGATGGTCGAGGCGCTGGAGGCCTTGCTGGCCGGGCCTGCACGAAACGCGCGGGCCCTTTACATCCTGGGCGATCTGTTCGAGGCATGGATCGGCGATGATGACCCGTCGGAACTGGCGCTACAGGTGGCGCACGCGCTCGCCCGCTTGTCGGATCATGGAGTGGACTGCGCATTCCTGCATGGCAACCGTGATTTCCTGCTGGGCGAAGGATTTGCCGGGCGCGCGGGCATGCGCCTGCTGCCAGAAGCGGTCGTCGAGCGGATCGAGGGCGTGCCGACCCTGCTGATGCACGGCGACACCCTGTGCACCAATGACGAGGCTTATCTGAAGTTCAGGGCGCAGGTGCGCGAGCCTGGATGGCAAGCGGCATTCCTGGCCCAGCCGTTTGCAGCACGCACTGCGTTTGCAGCGCAGGCGCGCGTGGAGAGTGCTCGGCATACGGGAACCACAGCGCCGGTGCTGATGGACGTGACGCCGGAAGCAGTCGTCGAGCAGTTGCGGGTGCACGGGGTGCGCCGACTGATTCACGGCCACACCCATCGTCCAGGCATCCACGCGTTTGCGTTGGATGGCGACCATGCGGAACGCATCGTGCTGGCCGACTGGTACGACCGCGGGAGCTATCTGCAGATCGACGGCGACGGTGTGAAGCAGATCGTCATTGGGTGACGCCGTCGCCGGCGATGCGCATACCCCGTAGCGCGGCTCGTCCCGACCCGCGTCGCGAACGACCATCACGAAACCGCTTCCCGCACCCACGCGGCAGGTCGGGACGGCCTGCCCTACGCGTTTCGGCATTGTCCCCCATGAAAAAGGGCGCCCTTGCGGGCGCCCTTCGGTACAACGTGTTGCCGAGCGCTTATCAGGCGCTACGACGGTACAGCTGGAAGCCCACGAGGCCAAAGCCCAGCATCAACAGAACCATCAGCGCCTTGCCAGCGTTGCCGAGCGTCGGGATCGACGCCGACTGCGAGCTGCAGGTCAGATTGAAGGTCGGGTTGAAGCCAGCGGCCGAGGTGGTGCAGGTCAACGTGCCCGTCGGGCCTTGCGTGCCGGCAGCAGTCGGTGCTACGCAGCTCACCGAGACAGCGCCGGTGCCAGCGATACCCACAACGACCGGGAAGATCGTCGAAGTGGTGTAGCCAGCTGACGCCGTGCAGCCGGTTACCGAGTAAGCAGCAGTGCCGCCCACGTTGGTAAAGCTCACGCTGCCAGTTGCTGGCGCGCCCGGTCCGCCGATAAGACCAATCGGACCCGGTGCGGCAGGGCTGCTGCCCGGATTGGCCGCGACCGTACCGAGCGGGCAGGTGACTGCCGCGGTCAGGTTGG